>NZ_JBFAAX010000036.1:0-31183 GCF_040639995.1 Actinosynnema sp. NPDC023658
GCGCGCGTGTCCAACGGTCGCGTCGCGCGTGTCCTACGTCCAGGTCACCCATGGTCAGCGCTCGGGTCGCGCGTGGCCCGCGGTCGGAACGGGCGGGGTCAGCGGTCGGAACGGGCGGGGTCAGCGCTCGGGGGTGCGGTGGCGGTGGCCGATCGGGATGACCAGCGGCGTGCCGGCGACCGGGTCGGGCACCACGCGGGCGTCCAGGCCGAAGACCTCCAGCAGGTTCGCCTCGGTCAGCACGTCGGCGGGCGGGCCGGACACGACGATCCGGCCGTCCTTCATCGCGACCAGGCGGTCGGCGTACCGGGCGGCCAGGTTCAGGTCGTGCAGGACCATCACCACGGTCCGGCCGGACTCCCGGTGCAGCCGCTGCACGAGGTCCAGCACGTCGATCTGGTGCGCCAGGTCCAGGTAGGTCGTCGGCTCGTCCAGCAGCAGCAGGTCGGTGCCCTGGGCCAGCGCCATCGAGATCCACGCCCGCTGCCGCTGCCCGCCGGACAGCTCGTCCACGGTCTGCCCGGCCAGCTCCGCCATGCCCGTCATCTCCAGGGCCGACGCCACCGCCGCCTCGTCCTCGGGCGACCACTGCCGGTACCACGCCTGGTGCGGGTGCCGCCCGCGCGCCACCAGCTCGGCCACGGTCAGGCCCTCGGGCGCCTGCGGCGACTGCGGCAGCATCGCCAGCACCTTCGCCACCTCGCGGGTGGGCGTGCGGTCGATCCGCTCGCCGTCCAGCAGCACCGAGCCGGACCGGGCGGGCAGCAGTCGACCCAGGGCGCGCAGCAGCGTCGACTTGCCGCACCCGTTGGGCCCGATCACCGCCGTCACCGAACCGGACAGCACGTCCAGGTCGAGGTCGGACACGACCAGCCGCTCCCCGTACCCGACGGACAGCGACCGGGCCTGGAGCCGAGCAGCGGTCATACCCTTGCCTCCCGGCGACTGCGGACGAGCAGGTACATCAGGTAGGGGGCGCCGAGCACCGCCGTCACCACGCCGACCGGCAGCTCGAACCCGCCGAACGCCAGCCGCGCGACCAGGTCCGACACCACCACCAGCAGGCCGCCGACCACGGCCGACCCGAGCAGCGGCGGCGTGGCGGTGCCGGCCAGCCGCAGCGCGATCTGCGGCGACGCCAGCGCCACGAACGCCACCGGTCCGGCGGCCGACGTGGCCACCGCGGCCAGCACGACCGCGAGCAGCAGCATCACGCTGCGCGCGGCGTCGAGCCGCACCCCGAGCCCGCGCACGGTGTCGTCGTCGAACTGCAGCGCGCCGAGCAGGCGGGTGCCGACCAGGGCCGCCGGGATCAGCACCACCAGCGCCAGCCCGACCGGCACGACGTGCTCCCACCCGCGCCCGTTCAGGCTGCCGGTGATCCACACCATCACCCGCGCCGCGTCGGTGACGTCACCGACGGTCAGCAGGTAGTGGGTGAAGTTGCCGGTCACGGCCGACACGCCGATGCCCACGAGCACCAGCCGGAACCCCTCGATGCCGCGCCGCCACGCCAGCCCGTAGACCAGCAGGCCCGCCAGCAGCCCGCCCGCCAGGCTCGCCAGCGGCACGCCGACCGCCGCCACCGTCCCGCCGACCGCGCCCATCGACCCGCCGAACGTGATCGCGGTGACCGCGCCCGCACCCGCGCCCCAGGTCACGCCGAGGATGTCCGGGCTCGCCAGCGGGTTGCGCGCGACCGACTGGAACACCGCGCCCGCGACCCCGAGCGCCGCGCCGACGAACACGCCGGTCAACGCCCTGGGCAGGCGCAGGTCGAGCACGATGAACCGCTGCCCGCGCGGACCGCCGCCCAGCAGCACGTCGAGCACTTGGCCCAGCGGGATCGGGAAGTCGCCGCGGGCCACGCTCACCGCCGCCGCGAGCACCAGCAGCACCAGCCCGACGACCACCACGGCGACCGGCCGCCACCGCAGCGCCCCGGACACCGGCCCGACCCGGAAGCCCTTGACCGACCCCGACCCCGACCGCACGGAGGACCCCGTCACAGCCGCACCAGCTTCCGCCGCCGCACGAGGGCGATGAAGAACGGCGCTCCGACCAGCGCCAGCACGACGCCCACCTCCAGCTCGCCCGGCCTGGCCACCACCCGGCCGACGACGTCGGCGGCCAGCAGCACGATCCCGCCGATCACCCCGGCGAACGGGAGCAGCCACCGGTGGTCGGGCCCGGTCAGCGCGCGCGCCGCGTGCGGCACGACCAGCCCGAGGAACCCGATCGGCCCGCACACCGCCACCGCGCCGCCCACCAGCAGCGTGGTCGCGGTGACCCCGACGACCCTGGTCGCCACGACCCGCTGCCCGAGCGACCGGGCGACGTCGTCACCGAGCGCCAGCGCGTTCAGGCCGGGCGCGTTGGCCCCCGCGAGCACCAGCCCGACCAGCAGGAACGGCAGCACCTGCCACAGCAGGCCCAGGTCACGCCCGGAGAGCGCGCCGAGCTGCCAGAACCGGAACGCGTCGAGGCTCTGCCGGTCCAGCAGCACCAGCGCGGACACCAGGCCGTGCATGAGGGCGGTGACCGCCGCGCCCGCGAGCGCCAGCGTCACCGGCGTCGGCCCGGACCGCCCCGAGCCGAGCAGGAACACCACGACGCTGGCCGCGAGCGCGCCGGCGAAGGCGAACCACACGTACCCGTAGAGGCTGTGCACGCCCAGCGTGAAGATCGAGAGCACGACGGCGAACGCGGCGCCCTGGGTGACGCCGAGGATGCCCGGGTCGGCCAGCGGGTTGCGGGTGTGGCCCTGCATCAACGCGCCGCCGACGCCGAGCGAGACGCCGACCGCGATGCCGAGCAGCGTGCGCGGCACCCGCAGTTCGCGCACGACGAGGTCGTTCTCCAGGCCGGTCGGCGCGGTCAGCGCGTGCCAGACGTCGACGAGCGGGACGTCCTTCGCGCCGATGGCCACGCTCGCGAGGGCGACCAGCACGAGCAGCCCGACGAGCAGGGCCAGGCGGGTGGCGCGCAGGCCCACGGTGCTGCTCCTCCCACGGCGACCCGACTCGGTGAGGTAAGCCTAACCGAACACGGTCCGATCACCACCGGGCACGCAGCGTGCCGCCGACCGGCCGAGTCGGGGATCACCCGAGCGCGCGGACGCGACTTCGGACACACCTGCGGAACAACGATCCCGCAAAAAGGATCTTCACCACACCGGGGCACGGAAGAGGTTGCGAAAAACAACCAAGGGGCGCCGGAATCCCGGCGCCCCTTCGTCGATTGACGTAATTGCCGTGGCCTGCGCCACGCGCACAACTCGCGTCAGCCCTGCTGGTGGTAAGCCTCCAGCACCTCGGCCGGGATCCGGCCGCGATCGGACACCTTCATGCCCTGCTTGCGCGCCCACTCCCGAATGGCCTGGTTCTGCTCGCGATCCGCCGAAGCGGGACGAGCCGCCTTCACACTGCCGGCCGGACGACCCGGGCCGCGCTTGCGACCGCCCGCCTTGCGGGCACTGGCGACGAAGTCGGCGAGAGCGTCGCGGAGCTTGCCCGCATTGCTCGCGGAAAGGTCGATCTCGTAGGACACACCGTCCAATCCGAAGCCGACCGTCTCCTCCGCCTTCCCACCGTCCAGGTCATCGACCAGGGTCACGGTGACCTTCTGCGCCATGCGTATCCTCCTGGACTCGAATGCGCGGTGTTCCCCGACCGCGACCTAAAGCATTGGCGAGTGCAGGTTAGCGCACAACTGCGGGAATGCGCCGCCCGGAGGCCGAGAAGTTACTCATTCCGGGCGCACGAGGGGGAACAGGATCGTCTCCCGGATACCGAGGCCCGTGAGCGCCATCAGGAGCCGGTCGATGCCCATTCCGACACCACCGCTCGGTGGCATTCCGTACTCCAGTGATCGCAGAAAGTCTTCGTCGACCGGCATGGCCTCGACGTCACCGGTGGCGCCAAGGCGGGCCTGGGCTTCCAACCGCTCCCGCTCGACCACCGGGTCCACCAGTTCCGAGTATCCCGTGGCCAACTCGAAACCGCGCACGTACAGGTCCCACTTTTCGGCCACACCCGGCCGGCTGCGGTGCTGACGGGTGAGCGGCGAGGTCTCCACCGGGAAATCGCGCACAAACGTGGGCGCGTGCAGGGCGTCCCCGACCAGGTGCTCCCACAGCTCCTCGACCAGCTTGCCGTGCCCGAGCTTCGGGTCGGGCTCCAGGCCGTGCTTGTCCGCGAGCACCCTCAGCCGCTCCGGAGAAGTTTCGGGCGTGACTTCTTCTCCGGCCGCTTCGGACAAAGAGTCGTACATGCTCAACGTCGTCCACTCGCCGCCGAGGTCGTACTCGGAACCGTCGGCCAGCGTCACCACGTGCGAACCGGCGACCGCCAGCGCGGCTTCCTGGATCAACTCCCGGGTCAGCACGGCGTTCGTGTCGTAGGTGGCGTACGCCTCGTAGTACTCCAGCATCGAGAACTCGGGCGAATGGGACGAGTCCATGCCCTCGTTGCGGAAGTTGCGGTTGATCTCGAAGACCTTCTCGATACCGCCGACCACGCACCGCTTGAGGTACAGCTCCGGCGCGATCCGCAGGAACAGGTCGATGTCGAGCGCGTTCGACCGGGTCACGAACGGCCGGGCCGACGCACCGCCCTGCAACGTCTGCAACATCGGCGTCTCGACTTCGACGAAACCGCGCCGGTGGAACGACTCCCGCAACGACCGCACCACCGCGGCCCGGTTGCGCACGGTGTTGCGCGCCTGCTCGCGGAGGATCAGGTCCACGTACCGCTGGCGAATGCGGGTTTCCTCGGCGAGTTCCTTGTGCGCGACCGGCAACGGGCGCAGCGCCTTGGCCGTGATCGCCCACCGGTCCGCCATCACGGACAGTTCGCCGCGGCGGGACGTGATGACCTCTCCGTGCACGAATACGTGGTCGCCCAAGTCGACGTCGGACTTCCAATCCGCGAGCGCCTGCTCGCCCACGCCGTTGAGGCTCAGCATGGCCTGCAGTTCGGTGCCGTCGCCTTCGCGCAGCGTCGCGAAGCACAACTTGCCGGTGTTGCGGATGAACATGACCCGGCCGGTCACACCGACCACATCACCGGTCGCGGTGTCCGGATCCAGTCCCTGATGGGCCTCCCGCACCTCGCGCAAGGTGTGCGTGCGCGGTACTTCGACCGGATACGGATCGACACCGCGTTCCAGCAGTCGCGCCCGCTTCTCCCGGCGCACCCTCAGCTGCTCGGGGAGATCGTCGTCGCTGGTCGCGGAACCGGTCGCTGGCTGCTCACTCACACCGGGAAGAGTACGGAAAGACCGCTCGGGAAATCGAACCGGATCTCACTAGGCTCGGGGTGGTGACGGGAGATGACTTGCGAGGCCTGCGGGCGAACTCCTTCGGAGCGCACGCCTCGGCGTACGCGGAACACCGACCGGACTACCCCGCCGAGGCGATCCGGTGGGCGTTGGAGCCGTTGGGCGACGGCGCGCACGAGGTGCTCGACCTCGCGGCGGGCACGGGCAAGCTGACCGGCGGCGTGCTGGCGCAGGGGCACCACGTGACGGCCGTGGAGCCGGACGAGGCCATGCTGGCGGAACTGGTGCGCCACCACGGCGGAGCCCGTGCGCTGCCCGGCACGGCGGAGCGGATCCCGCTGCCGGACGCCACGGTCGACGCCGTCGTGGTCGGGCAGGCGTTCCACTGGTTCGACCCGGCGCGGGCGATGCCGGAGATCGCCCGCGTGCTGCGGCCCGGCGGTGTGCTGGCCGCGCTGTGGAACGACTTCGACGACTCGGTGCCGTGGGTGGCCGGGTTCGTCGAGGTGGCCAGGGCCGGCGCCGCCGTGCCCACCACCGTGCGCGGGGACTGGGTGCCGAGGGACGGGCTGTTCACCGACGCGGGCGAACGGCTGTTCAAGCACAGCCACCGGCGCACCGCCGAGTCGCTCGTGGCGACCGTCAACACGCACTCGCACGCCCTGGTGGCGCCGGCGGAGGAGCGGGACGAGATGAACGGGCGGATGCTCGCGTTCCTCAAGTCCCGCCCCGAAACCGCGCGCGGCGAGTTCGACAACCCCCTGGTGACGCTGGTGAAGCGGATGCTCAGGGCCGCCTGAACGACCGGCGGATCACCTCAGGTTGCGCTCGAACACCAGCCGCAGGCCCAGCAGCGTGAGGTCCGGCACGTGCGCCTGGATGGTGGCCGACTCGGTCACCACCAGGGGCGCGAGGCCGCCGGTCGCGATGACCGTGACCGGGCCGGGCTCGGTGAGCTGGAGCTCGTCGACGATCCGGCGGACCAGGCCGTCGACCTGGCCGACGAACCCGTAGACGATGCCGGACTGCAGGCACTCCACGGTGTTCTTGCCGATCACCGACCGGGGCCGCACCAGCTCGACCTTGCGCAGCTGCGCGGCCCGCGCGGCCAGCGCGTCCACCGAGATCTCGATGCCGGGCGCCAGGGCGCCGCCGAGGAACTCGCCCTTGGCCGAGATCACGTCGAGGTTCGTGGACGTGCCGAAGTCGACCACCACGCACGCCGTGCTGTGCAGGTGGTGCGCGGCCAACGTGTTGATCACCCGGTCGGAGCCCACCTCCTTGGGGTTGTCCACCAGCAGCGGCACGCCGGTCCGCACGCCCGGCTCCACCAGCACCTTGGGCACGCTGGAGTAGTACCGGCCGAGCATCACGCGCAGCTCGCGCAGCACGGCGGGCACGGTGGACAGCGCCGAGATGCCGGTGATCTTGTCGGCGTACTCCCCGAGCAGGCCGCGCATGGTCAGCGCCAGCTCGTCGGCGGTCATCCGGGCGTCGGTGCGCATCCGCCAGTCCCGGATCAGCGCGGCGTCGTCCCCCGTGCCGTCGTACAGGCCCAGCACGATGTTGGTGTTGCCGACGTCGATGGCGAGCAGCACAGGGCGTCCCCTCTAGTCCTCGGCCTGGATCAACGCGTCCAGCGCCGCCGCGTCCTCGGTCTCCGCCGCCACGGCCTCCGGCTGGGCCGGGGCCTGGGCGGACGTCGACCCGTTCACCAGTCCCGAGCCCTCCGGCGCGTGCGCCGGGTCCGCGCCGAGCTCGACGACCTTGTTGTCGGCGTCGACGAAGACCACCTTCGGTTCGTACCCGCGCGCCTCGGCGTCGTCCATCTGCCCGTAAGCGATGAGGATCACCAGGTCGCCCGGCTTGACCAGGTGGGCCGCCGCGCCGTTGATGCCGATCACGCCGGTGCCCCGCTCGCCGGGGATGACGTAGGTCTCCAGGCGCGCGCCGTTGGTGACGTCCACGATCGCGACCTGCTCGCCGGCCAGCAGGTCGGCGGCCTCCATCAGGTCCTCGTCGACCGTGACCGAGCCGACGTAGTGCAGGTCGGCCTGGGTGACGGTGGCCCGGTGGATCTTCGACTTGAGCATGGTGCGGAACATGGCGGTCCCCTTACTCGTCGCCGGTGCCGAGCAGCACGGCGGCGTTGTCGATCAGTCGGGTGGAGCCCACGCGGGCGGCCACCAGCAGGCGGGCGTCACCGTTCTCCGGCGCCGGGCCGAGGTCGGGCGCCCGCAGCTCCAGGTAGTCCAGGTCGACGCCGGGCACGGCTGCGAGGGTGTCGCGCGCGGCCTTCAGCACGGCGTCCGCGCCCTGGCCGCTGACGTACGCGCCCGCCACGAGCGCGGCGGACAGCGCGGTCGCGGCGGAGCGCTCCTCGTCGGACAGGTAGCGGTTGCGTGAGGACAGCGCCAGGCCGTCCGGCTCGCGCACGGTCGGCACGCCGACCACGTCCAGCGGGAAGTTCAGGTCGCGCGCCATCCGGTGGATCAGCGTGAGCTGCTGGTAGTCCTTCTCGCCGAACACCGCGTAGGTGGGCTGCACGATGTTGAACAGCTTGGCCACCACGGACAGCACGCCGGCGAAGTGGCCGGGCCGGGTCTTGCCCTCCAGCTCGTCACCGAGCGGGCCGGGGTGCACCGTCACCGTGCTGCCGGGCAGGTACATGTCCTCCACCGACGGGGCGAACACGAGGCCGACCCGCTCCTCGCGGCAGACGTCCACATCGGACTCGAAGCTGCGCGGGTAGCGGTCGAAGTCCTCGTTCGGCCCGAACTGGGTCGGGTTCACGAAGATCGAGACGACGACCACGGTGTTCTGCATGACCTGCGCTTCGCGGATCAGCTTGCGGTGCCCGTCGTGCAGCGCGCCCATGGTCGGCACCAGGGCGATGTTGCGGCCCGCCGTCTTCAACGCCCTGGTGACGCGGCGCAGCCGGTCCGGGTCGCGGTGCACCGTGACGTCGCCCGGCGTGTAGTCGTCCTTGGTGAGCGGCTTGGTCATGCCTGTTCAGTCCTCGAGGGTGGAGCGGACGTCGGACGCGAGTTCGGGCTTGAGCAGCCCGGCTGCCTGCGCACGCTCGGCGGTGCGGAGCGCCAGGACCCGGTACGCGGGCAGGGTGTCGGTGTCGGCCAGCACCGCGAGGTGCTTGGCCACGGTGCCGGCGTCGCCGCGCGCGACGGGACCGGTGAGCGCGCGGTCGCCGTGCCGCAGGGCGTTGTCCAGGGCGGCGGACAGCAGCGGGCCGAGCATCCGCTCGGCGTCGGTGATGCCCGCGTCGCGCAGCAGGTCCGCGCAGTCCGCGACCAGGGTGATCAGGTGGTTCGCGCCGTGCGCGAGGGCGGCGTGGTAGAGCGGGCGGGCGGCCTCGGGCACGCGCACCGGTTCGGCGGACATCTCCACCACCAGCGCCTCGCCCACGTTCCAGGCGATCTCGTCGTCGTCGGCCGCCGTGACGCCGATCGAGCAGGCGTTCACCCGCTGCACGTCCTCGACGCGACCGGTGAACGTCATCACCGGGTGCAGCGCCACGCACAGCGCGCCCAGCTCGGCGGCGGGCCGCAGCACGTCCACGCCGAGCGCGCCGCTGGTGTGCACGACGATCTGCCCGGCGCGCAGCGAACCGGTGGCGACGAGGCCGCGGACCAGGCCGGGCAGCGCGTCGTCGGGCACGGCCAGCAGCACCAGGTCGGCGGAGGCGGCGACGTCGGGCGGCGGCAGCACCGGCACGTCGGGCAGCAGCTCTTCGGCGCGGCGCAGCGAGTCGCGGGAGACGGCGGAGACGGCGCTCACGACGTGTCCCGCTCGGGACAGCGCGGCGCCCAGGACCGAACCCACCCGGCCTGCCGAGATCACTCCCACGGCCAACCGCGCGGGGCGGGGGGTCGCGTCCATGCGACGTACTCCTTCATGGCGGCGTTCCAGTCCCGGATGCCCGGGTACCGGACGACGGGCGCGAGCGTAATCCGGTGGTCGGCACCGCACCGTCAACTGCGACGAACGCCACCAGCGGCCTTGAGCGCACCCGGCGCGTCGATGGCGGCCTGACGTGCGGCGACGAGAGCGGCGAGCAGCTTCGTGTGACGTTCCTCCGCGTCGTGGCCCGCCGTGCCGTTGGCCATCCGGTGCCGCAGGAACGCCAGTTCGGTGGCCGCCACCTGGTAGCCCGCGACGGCCTTGGCCGCCTCGTCACCGACCTTGCGCTTCACCGTGCGGCGCCACCGGCTGCGGCCCTGCAGGCTGGCCAGCAGGGTCACCTCGCTGGAGGCGATCCACTTGTTGGCGGCCATGGCGGGCAGCTGGCCGGCGACGATCCGCTGCTCCCGGCGGCGCTGCCACACCACCATCAGCACCATGCCGGCGAAGATCGGCACCATGATCAGGAAGTACAGGTTGATGAACGTCGAGCCGGTGCCGACGGTGGTGGAGAAGTTCCACAGCGAGTGCAGGCCTGCCGCGCCGAGGTAGCCCAGGACCGGCGCGACCACCTGGAGCTTGCGGCTCCCGGTGACGGCCGCGATGCCGATCCCGATGCCGAACATCGACGTGAACAGCGGGTGTGCGAACGGCGAGAGCACGCCGCGCAGGATGAACAGCGCGATCACGCCGCTGCCCAGGTCACCGAACCCGCTGTCGGAGAAGACGCGGGCGAAGTACCAGATGTTCTCGGTGAACGCGAAGCCCGCGGCCGTCACGCCCGCGTAGACCACGCCGTCCACCACGCCGTCGAACTCGTGCCGCCGGCGCAGGAACAGCACCACGATGAACGCCGCCTTCGCGGCCTCCTCGGTGATCGGCGCACCGATCACGGCGGCGAACGTGCTGCCGTCGCCGCCGTCGATCAGCTGGCCGAGCACGTGCGCGGTCTGGTTGAACACCAGGGACGTGATCGTCGCGCCGCACGCGCCCCAGAGGAACGCCAGCAGCAGGATCTTCGCGGGCTCCGGTTCCCAGCGGTCGATCCACAGGTAGGCGCCGATCACCGCGAGCACGGGCAGCAGCGCGGCCAGCGCGCCGACCAAGATCGGCAGCAGGCCGATCCGGCTCGTGCCGAGCCCGAGCAGCACCAGCCCGCACACGCCCAGGGCGATCAGCCCCAGGACCGGGAGCAGGACGGTCCAGCGGTGCTGCTCGACGCGCTTGCGGGCGGCAGTGGTCACGATGAGGAACTCTAAAGGGACACTTGAGCGGTGGTGGACTCGGAAGCCCTGTGGCGGGAGGCGTTGTACGGGCCGTCGGGCTTCTTCACCCGCGGGGAGGTGCCCGCCGACCACTTCCGCACCGCCGCGCTGGTGGGTCCTGAGCTGGCCGAAGCCCTGCTCGTGCTCCTCGAACGGGTGGACTTCGCGCTGGGCAGGCCCGCCCGGCTGGACTTCGTCGACGTCGGCGCCGGTGGCGGTGAGCTGTCGGCCGCGGTGCGGGCGGGCGCGTCCGGCTCGCTGGCGGAACGGCTGGTGGTGACGGCGGTGGACGTCGGGCCGGCGCGGTCGTGGCCGGGAGTGCGGTGGACCTCGGAGCTGCCGTCGTCGGTGTGCGGGTTGCTGGTCGGTCACGAGTGGCTGGACGCGGTGCCCTGCCCGGTGGTCGCGGGACCGTCGTCGCACCCCTGGCTGGACCGGTGGTGGCCGGTGGCCGAGGGCGAGCGGGCGGAGATCGGGGAGCCGCGGGACGTGGCGTGGGCGGACGCGGTGTCGCGGGTGCGCGGCGCGGCGCTGGCGGTGGACTACGGGCACGTGCGGGCGGACCGGGTGGCGGGTCGGTACGCGGCGGGGACGTTCGCGGCGTACCGGGGCGGTCGGCGGGTGGAGCCGGTGTTCGACGGCAGCTGCGACCTGACGGCGCACGTGGCGCTGGACGCGTGCGGCGAGGCGGCGGGCGGGGACCGGGTGCTGGTGTCGCAGCGGGACGCCCTGGCCGCGCTGGGTCTCGTCGGGGAGGTGCCCCCGGTCGGTGGGGCCGCCTGGTTGGCGGCGGCCGAGCGGGCGTCCCGGATCGCGGAGCTGCGGGCGGAGGGCGGGCTCGGCTCGTTCGGCTGGCTGCTGCACGGCGTGGGCGTCCCCGTGTCGTCCCTGCTGCCGCCCCTGCCCCCGTGGCGCCCCTGACCGCCGCGGCATCCCGAGGGCCGAAGACCGCCGGCGGCGGCACGCGCCCCGGACGAGGGTCGAGCCATGAGAATCCACGCGCTGCCGGACGACGTCCTCGACCGCGCCCGCGAGCTCGCCGGCACGGACGGGCACCACGAGCTGCACGCCGGGTCTCCGGGCGCTCCCCTGCGCTGCTGCCTGCGCAAGGCCCGGCCGGGCGAGGCGCTGATCCTGTTCCGGCACACGCCCTCCGCCGGCGTCGGGCCGTACGAGGAGCTCGGGCCGGTGTTCGCGCACGCCGAACCGTGCGACGGGCCGGCGGGCACCGCGGAGTTCCCGGAGGAGCTCTCGCACTCGCCCCGGACGCTGCGCGCCTACACCGCCGACGGCCGCATCCACGACGGGGAGGTCGTGCCCCCGGAGGGCCTCACCGACCGCGTCACCGCGCTGCTCGACGACCCGGACGTCGCGGAGGTCGAGGTGCGCAGCGCGTCCCACGGCTGCTTCCTGTTCGCGATCACCCGCGATTAGGCCGTACCGGCCGCGACGGCACGGCCGTGCGACGATGGGCCGGTGGAGATCACCGTTGGCGTGGGCGCCGGCGCGCGGCACCTCGGGGTGGACCGGGTGGTCGACCTCGGCCCCCTGCACCCGTCGGCGCACGGCGCGTACCGGCTGCGGCTGGCGGTCCGCGACGACGAGGTCATCACCGCCGCCGCACCCCTGGTCGGGCACCTGCACCGGGGCGCGGAGAAGCTGTTCGAGGTCCGCGACTACCGGCAGGTGCTCACCCTGGCCAACCGGCACGACTGGCTCGCCGCCTTCTGCAACGAGCTGGCCGTCGCGCTGGCCGTGGAGCGGATGACCGGCATGGACGTCCCGCCGCGCGCCCAGGCGCTGCGCGTGCTGCTGTGCGAGCTCAACCGGATCATGGCGCACCTGGTCTTCCTCGCCCCGCTGACCGGCGCGCGGGACCGCGACGCCGTGCAGGCCGTCCTGGAGGAGGCGTCCGGCGGCCGGATCCACTTCATGGCCAACCGGATCGGCGGCCTGCGCGAGGACGTCCCCGCCGGCTGGACTGACCGCGTGCGCGAGGTTCTGTCCACTGTGGACCCCGGTGAGGCACCGGAGGGGTTGGCGGGCCTCGGGGTGCTGTCGCGCGAGGCCGCGCTCGCGTTCGGCGTGACCGGACCGATCGGCCGGGCGTCCGGAGTGGACTTCGACCTGCGCCGCGACGACCCGCTGCCCGGCTACCGCGGCCTGGACGTGCGACCGGTGGTCCGCACCGAGGGCGACGCGCTGGCCCGCGTCCGCGGCCTGGTCGACGAGGTCCGCCACTCCGTCGCGCTCGCCCGGCAGTGCCTGGACCGGCTGCCGACCGGCCCGGTCAACCTGCGGCTGCCCAAGGCGATCAAGGCGCCCGAGGGGTCGGTCTACACGTGGGTCGAGGCGCCGCTGGGCACGTCCGGCGTGCACCTCGCGTCACGCGGCGAGAAGACGCCGTGGCGGCTCAAGCTGCGCACGCCGTCGTTCAACAACGTCCAGGCCCTGTCCGCGCTGCTGCCCGGCACGCGGGTGGCCGACCTGCCCGCGGTGCTCGGGTCGTTCGCCGTGGTCGTCGGTGACATCGACAAGTAGCGCTAGTCGTCGCGGCGGCGGCGTCGGCGCGGCGAGTCGCCACCGCCGAACGCGGCGAGCAGCTCGCTGACCGACTTGCCGTCCGCGTGCGCCCCGGCCGGCTCGACCGGCTCCGGCACGCCACGCCTGCCGACCGGCTCGGCGCCCGCCTCCCACGAGCCCCACGGCTCCTCGGCCCGACGCCGCCCGCCCGCCTCGGGTTCGGCCGCGCGGCGACGGCCCTCGGGCGGCGTCACGGACGCCGACGCGGAGTCCGCCGAACGCCCGCCGATCGACTCCGGCTCGGCCGCCGGGCGGTGCCCACCGGTCGGCTCGGCGGCCCGGCGCGAGCGGCGCGGGTCGTCCTCGGCCGGGGCCCGACGCGCGGGTTCCGCCGCCCGACCGGCCACCGGGACGTGCTCACCGGTCAGCTCGGCCCGCGCCGCCGGACGGCGCACCTCGGCGGCCGGGTCCGGCCGACCCACGGGCCGGTGCTCACCGGTCACCTCCGCACGCCCACCGGACCGGCGGTCGCCCCCGGTCTGCTCCGGCCGACCCACCGGCCGGTGCTCACCGGTCGGCTCCGCGCGGGCCGCGGGCCTGCGCACCTCCACCGGCCGGTGCTCGCCCGTCAGCTCCGCGCGCGCCGTCGACGGGCGGCGTGCCTCGGCGGGCTGCGGGGAACGTCGCTGCTGCTGGGAACGCTGCTCACCGGGCGACTCCGCACGGGCCACCACGCGCTGCTCACCGGTCGACTCCGGCCTGCCGCCGGGCGTCCGCCGCACCGCGCCACCCTCGGGACGCCGCGCCGACCCGTCGGCCAACGCCTCCCGGCTGATCATCTCGGTCCGCTCGGCCACCCGGCTGCGCCGCTGCACGGTGTGCTCGGTCTTCGACGGCTCCGCCGGCCGGGCGCCGGCGGCGGGAGCGGCGGCCGGGGCCGCGGGCGGGGTCAACCGCGCCGCCACGTCCCGACCCACCCGCTCGGTCGGCTCCTGCTTCGCCGGTTCCCGCCGCACCACCACGGGCGGTGGCGTCGGCCGGGGCTGGGCCGTCGCGCGGGCCGGTTCGCGGCGCACCGGCTGGGCCTGCTCGCGCCGCGCGGGCTCCGGGCGGGTGGGTTCGGGACGCCGCACCTGGTCCTTGCGCGAACCGTCGGCGGTGACCCGCTCGATCAGCTCGGTGCGGTCGGCCTGGGGCTTCTCCGCGACCTTCTTCGTCACCGGCGCGGCGGGTCCGGCGCTGATGATCCGCTGGTCGCCCAGGGCCATCAGCCGGGACTGGTCGGACAGGGTGCGCATCCGGGTCGACTCGGCGCGCAGCGCCACCCGCTCGACCAGCACCTCGCCGCCGAGCAGGGCCTCCAGGTTCTCCCGCAGGGCGCGCAGCTCGCCGCGCAGCGCCTCCAGGTCGTCCTTGGCCTCCTCCTGCACCCGCTTGCGGGTCTCGGCCTCGACCTCCAGCTCGTACTCGCGGCGCGCGGCGATCTCGCGCTCCAGCTCGAGCTCGTAGACCGACTGGAGGTCGGCCACCTCGTCCTCGCGCTCGGCCATCTGCTTGCGGTAGCGGGCCGCGAGGAACGCGCCGACGAGCGCCGCCCAGAGCGCGGCCACCACGGCCAACCGCAGCCAGCGGGCGTTGTCGCTCAGCACCAGCACCGCCGCGGCACCGAGTGCGAGCGCCAATGCCGCTACCAGCATCAACCGCCCTGAGCCACGACCGTGGTCCTGCTGCTCGTCGTCATCATCCGACGCGCCTCGCCCGGTCATGGCGTCTACCGTACCGGTCAGTTACCCGATTGAGACCTCCGCGTCCGCATTCACCGGTCGAGGTGGGGGTCGTCCGGCGTCCGGCAGCACCGCTCCAGCCACAACGCGGCCGCGATCAGGGCGGCGGCGCAGACGACACCGACGATCCCGCTGACCACGTCGTGGTCGGCCGCCTCGAAGTCGCCGCGCGCGGGCAGCACGTAGAGCAGCGCGCCCGCCCACGCGCCGAGCATGATCGCGCCCAGCAGCGACGACGCCTTGGCGAACGCCACCGCCCGCGCCGCGGTCAGCGGTTCGACGGGTCGCGCGCCCGGCTTGCGCAGGATGCGGGCGCGCAGCGAGAACGCCAGCCGCGCGTTGACGATCGCGATCACCAGCAGGGTGAACCCGGCGAACGTCGGCAACGGCGGCAGCGTGTCGTAGGAGAGCCTGATCAGCAGGTGCGCGACCAGGCCCGCGACGAGTCCGGCGGCCAGCAGGTCACGGGGCTTGGTGAACCTCACCCCACCATCGTCCCCGAACTACTCCACCAGGGCGGTGTCGCGCCCGCCGAACAGCGACAGCACGGGCAGCCACGGGCCCGGATCGGTGTCCCAGTCCAGCGCGCGCACCTGCTCCTCGCTGCGCCGACCGCCCAGCACGCGCAGCAGCTCGAACGACGACGTCCGCAGCCCGCCCACCGGATCGCCCTCGCCCAGGACCCGGTCGCCGTGCTCCAGCGTGATCCGCAGGGCGGGCAGGTGCCGCGCCCGCAGCCGCTTGTCGACTTCCTGCAACGGCCGCGTCAACGCCGCGCGCACGGCCACGTTGTCCCGCTCGCCCGGCTGCCCGAGCGCCGTGCGGATGTCGTGCTCGTGCGAGACGACCTCCGCGACCAGCACCGCGCCCACCGGGGAGTCGAACAGCCCTTCCGCGACCTGGAAGTTGCGCTCCCACTCGACCAGCAGCTCGCCCGTGTCGCGCCCGCGCCGGTCCACGACCTGGCGTTCGCCCCACGAGCCGTCCGCGATCCCGTCGAACCGCTGCGCGGTGGAGTCGGCCAGTCCGCCGGCGAGGTGCGCGAGCACGTCCCTGACCGTCCAGCCGGGGCAGGCCTCGACCGGTGCCTCGGGATCGCCGTCGGTGACCAGGCTGATGATCCGCCGCCGCGCGGCGTCGTAAGTGACCGCGTTGCTCATCGCGCCACCTCCGCGCCCACGCTAACCCGACCGAGGACGCCGCGCAGGCTCGATCAGACGAGCGGGAGATCAGCCCTCCGGGTGACCCCGTCGAGGTCGAGACCCGCGAGCAGCTCCCGCACCGGACCGCGACCCGGCAGGACGGCGTCCGGCTCCACGTCCAGCCACGGCACGAGCACCGACGCGCGTTCGTGCGCACCGGGGTGCGGCAGCAGCAGCTCCGGGTCCGCCGACCGCACGCCGTCCACGGCCACCACGTCCACGTCCAGCGTGCGCGGCCCCCACCGGCGCTCCCGGACGCGCCCGGCGGCCTGCTCCAACGCCTGACCCCGGCGCAGCCAGCCCCACTCGTCCACGTCGCCGGAGACGATCAGCACCGCGTTGAGGAAGTCGTCCTGGTCGGTCACGCCCCAGGGAGCCGTCTCGTACACCGGCGACGCCGCGACCAGCACGTCGGCGAACCCCTCGACGGCCAGCCGCAGGTACCCGAGCCGGTCGCCCAGGTTCGAGCCGAGCGACAGCACCGCCCTAGTCACGCGTGCGCCTGATCGTCACCGAGACGTCGGTGAACGACAGGGGGATCGGGGCGGACGGCTTGTGCACCGTCACCTCGACCGCCCGCACCCGCAGGTCGGTCATCACCTCGTCCGCGACCTTGCCCGCCACCGTCTCGATCAGGTCGTACGGGCCGCCGGCCACGATCGCCGCCGCCCGCTCGGCCAGCTCCCCGTAGTGCAGCGTCTCCCGCAGGTCGTCCGTCGCCGCCGCCCGCGACAGGTCGAGCCACGCGGTGACGTCGACCAGGAAGTCCTGGCCGTCCCGCTTCTCGTGCTCGAACACGCCGTGGAACCCGCGCACCCGCAGGCCGCGCAACGAGATCCGGTCGGAAGTGCCCGACGCCTCCGCCGAACCGCCCACCTCAGTCGGCACGTCCCCGCCTCCACGCCCGAGCCACGGCGACCGCGTCCAGCGACCGCTCCACGTCGTGCACCCGCACGCCCCACGCGCCGGCGAACGCCGCCAGCGCCGACACCGCGGCGGTCGCGTCCTCCCGGCCGTCCGGGGCCCGGTCGCCCAGCAGCGCGCCCAGGAAGCGCTTGCGCGACGCGCCGACCAGCACCGGGAAACCCAGCTCCAGCAACGACCCGAGCCCGTGCAGCAGCTGCCAGTTGTGCGTGGCGTTCTTCGCGAACCCCAGGCCGGGGTCGAGGATGACGTCGTCCGACGCGACGCCGGCGGCCAGGGCGGCGTCCACCCGGCGGCACAGCTCGTCGCGCACGTCGCGCACCACGTCGTCGTACACGGCCAGCCGGTCCATCCGGTCGCTGTGCCCGCGCCAGTGCATCAGCACGTACGGCACGCCCGCCGACGCCACCAGCGGCGCCATCCCCGGGTCGGCCAACCCGCCGGACACGTCGTTGACGATCGACGCGCCCGCCTCCAGCGCCGCCGCCGCCACCTCGGCCCGCGTGGTGTCCACGCTGACCGGCACTCCCTCCGCGACCAGCGCCCGGATCACCGGCGCCACCCGCGCGGCCTCCACCGACGCCGACACCCGCTCCGCGCCCGGGCGCGTCGACTCGCCGCCGACGTCCACCAGGTCCGCGCCGCGGCGGAACATGGCCACGCCGTGCGCCACCGCGTCGTCCAGGTCGAGGTACCGGCCGCCGTCGGAGAACGAGTCCGGGGTCACGTTGAGCACGCCCACCACCACGCAGTGCCCCGGCCTCGGCACGCTCACCGCAGGCGTCCCTTGATCAGCTCGATGGCCTCCGCCCGCGACGACGCCGAGCTGCGCAGCAGCCCGCGCACCGCCGACGTCGTGGTGCGCGAGCCGGGCTTGCGCACGCCCCGCATGGCCATGCACAGGTGCTCGGCCTCGACCACCACGATCACGCCGCGCGGGTCGAGCCGCCGCATCAGCGCGTCCGCGACCTGCGACGTCAGCCGCTCCTGCACCTGGGGCCGCTTCGCGTACAGGTCGACCAGCCTGGCCAGCTTCGACAGGCCGGTCACCCGGCCGTGCTCGTTCGGGATGTACCCGACGTGCGCGACGCCGTGGAACGGCAGCAGGTGGTGCTCGCAGAACGAGAACATGGGGATGTCGGTGACCAGCACCAGCTCCTCGTGGCTCTCGTCGAACGTCCTGGCCAGCACGCTGTCCGGGTCGGTGTGCAGCCCGGCGAACAGCTCCCGGTACGCCCTCGCCACCCGGGCCGGGGTGTCGCGCAGCCCCTCGCGCTCCGGGTCCTCACCGCACGCGAGCAGCAGCTCGCGCACCGCGTCCTCGGCGCGCTTCTGGTCGAAGGGCCGGCGCGCGAGACCGGCCCCCCCGTTCGCGGAGGGGCCGGTCTGGTCGATCGCGGTGCCGTGCTCGGTCACGTGCGGTTGTCCGGGTCCGTGTCGAAGGACCGCTTCCCCGCTTCCGCGTCCGTCGGCTCCGGCTGCCACTGCGGTGGCTGCGGGGCGCCGCCGGGCACCGTGGCCGGCGTCCACCCGGGAGGCGCACCGTAGTTCGGCGGGCCGGACGACGGGTGCTGCGGCTGCTGCGGTTGCTGCTGCGTGGCCTGGGAGTACGGCGACGGGGCCTGCTGCGGGTACGGCTGGACCTGCGTGCCGTTGCTGCCGTTGGGCGGCGTGGGCACCGGGTCCGGGACCGGGGGCTCCGCGTCGAGGGTGTCCTCGATCGCGGGCGGCCACGGCTCGCCGCGCTCCTTGGCCAGTTCCGCCGGGGTCTTGACCGGCGGCTTGTCCGACGGGGTGCGGTGGCCGAAGTCGTTGAACTTGGTGATCCGCGGGCGCTTCTCGACGGCGGCGAAGATCCGCTCCAGGTCCTTCTGGTGCAGGGTCTCCTTCTCGATCAGCTCCAGCGTGAGCGCGTCGAGCACGTCGCGGTAGGTGTTGAGCACCTCGTACGCCTCGGTGTGCGCGGCCTCGATCAGCTCGCGGACTTCCTCGTCGATCTCGTGCGCGACCTCGAGCGAGTAGTCGGCCTGCCGGCCCGCGGTGCGGCCGAGGAACGGCTCGCCCTGCTCCTGGCCGTACTTGACCGCGCCGAGCCGGGCGGACATGCCGTACTCGGTGACCATCGCGCGGGCGATCTTGGTCGCCTGCTCGATGTCGTTGGACGCACCCGTGGTCGGCTCGTGGAAGACCAGCTCCTCGGCGGAGCGGCCACCCAGCGCGAACACCAGCCGGGCGATCATCTCGGACCTGGTCATCAGGTCCTTGTCCTCCTCCGGCACGGACAGGGTGTGACCACCCGTCCGACCCCGGGCGAGGATCGTGACCTTGTAGACCGGGTCGATGTCCGGCATGGCCCACGCGGCCAGGGCGTGCCCGGCCTCGTGGTAGGCGGTGATCTTCTTCTCCTTCTCGGAGATGATCCGGCTCTTGCGGGCCGGACCGCCGATCACCCGGTCGACCGACTCCTCCAGCGCGGCGCTGGTGATGACGGTGCCGTTGTGGCGCGCGGTGAGCAGCGCGGCCTCGTTGACGACGTTGGCCAGGTCGGCGCCGGAGAAGCCCACGGTGCGCTTGGCCAGGCCGTCCAGGTCCGCCTCGGGGGCCAACGGCTTGCCCTTGGCGTGCACGCGCAGGATCTGCTTGCGACCCTTCAGGTCCGGCGCGGACACCGGGATCTGCCGGTCGAACCGGCCGGGGCGCAGCAGGGCCGGGTCGAGGATGTCGGGCCGGTTCGTCGCCGCGATCAGGATGATCCCGCCGCGCGAGTCGAAGCCGTCCATCTCGACCAGCAGCTGGTTCAGCGTCTGCTCACGCTCGTCGTGACCGCCGCCGAGGCCGGCGCCGCGGTGGCGGCCGACCGCGTCGATCTCGTCGACGAAGATGATGCAGGGCGCGTTCTGCTTGGCCTGTTCGAACAGGTCGCGCACCCGCGAGGCGCCGACGCCGACGAACATCTCCACGAAGTCGGAGCCGGAGATCGAGTAGAACGGCACCCCGGCCTCGCCGGCCACGGCGCGCGCCAGCAGCGTCTTGCCGGTGCCGGGCGGGCCGTAGAGCAGCACGCCCTTGGGGATCTTCGCGCCCAGGGCCTGGTAGCGGCCCGGGTTCTGCAGGAAGTCCTTGATCTCGTAGAGCTCTTCGACGGCCTCTTCGGCGCCCGCGACGTCGGCGAACGTCGTCTTGGGCATGTCCTTGGACAGCTGCTTGGCCTTGGACTTGCCGAAGTTCAGGACGCGGTTGCCGCCGCCCTGGGCGTTGTTCATCATCCACATCAGCAGGAGCAGCAGCAGGCCCAGCGGGACCAGGTACAGCAGCATCTGCATCAGGAGCGAGTCCTGCGTGACCTTGGTCTCGACGACCGGCTTGTTGTCCGCTTGGTCGAGGATGGTGAAGATCTCGTCCGTGGAGCTCGCCGGGAACTGGGCGCGCACGCGGTTGCTGCCCTCGACGGTCACCCCGTCGTTGAGGGTGAGCTTGAGGAGCTGCTCCTTGTCCTCGATCGTGGCTTCCTTGACCTGGCCGTCCCGGATCTGTTGCAGTGCCTGGGACGTCTTGATCGGGGCATAGCCCCGGTTGTCGTCGAAGAGCACGTTGAAGGCGTAAAAGAGCAGCAACACCGCCACGATCCACAGCAGCGGGTTGCGAAGCAGGCGCTTGCGGTCCATGCACTTACGGCCGGCGGGCGGCCTCGACCCTCCCTGACTTGTCGACGGGCGCAGACGGGCACACCCGTCCGACCAGACTACCGCCCGTGGCTCGGGCGAAGCGCTCCGCGTGCGGGCCCTGTCGCGTCTTGCCGGACCAACGGGCGAGGGCGGCCTGGTGTTCCCGGGGTGACCTCGAACACGCGTCCCAGGTCAACGTGGTTCACCCAGGCGACTGATTCGATCATGAACCGGAAGGGCATCGACCCCGTAACACTTACGACGGGTGTTGCGTTACTAGCAGGTAGCGACAACATGAGGGCCATTCGGGTGACGTAGAACACGAGAGTTTGTCATGTGAGTGAGCCGTGTCATCCTCGGCCGACCACCGAGTGTTCCTTCTCCACCCGAACGGGTGAACACGACCGAAGGTACGAAGATGTCAGCTCGCAACCCGGGCCGCCCCGGTCGCCTCCGCCGCGTCCTCCTGCCCGTCGGCGCGCTGCTCGGCGTCGTCGCCGCGGCGGGCATCACCGTGGTGGCGCTGCGAGCCACCAGCGGCCCCGAGTGCCACGGCACCCTCCCGCTCAAGATCGCGGTGACGCCCGCGGTCGAGGAGGTCGTGCGCGGCGCGGCGGACGACTACCAGGCCACCCAGCCCATGGTCGAGGGCAAGTGCGTCCAGGTGCGGGTCGAGGCCCGCGCCGCGGCCGACGTGGCCAACGAGCTGCCGACCGCGCAGATCAACCCGCCCGCGCTGTGGGTGCCGGACTCGTCCATGTGGGCCGCCGAGACCCAGCGCCAGGCCGGTGACGAGGGCGTCGACGCGCCCCGGCTGGACATCCTCGACCCGCTCGCCGGCTCACCGCTGGTGATCGCCGGCTCCGAGCGGTCGATGACCGCGCTCGGCTGGCCGATCACGCCCGTGACGTGGGCGAAGGTCGTCGACCCGTCCGTGCAGGTGACGTTGAGCGACCCGACCACGTCCACCGAGGGCCTGGCCACGCTCGCGGTCATCCGCGCGCAGCTGGGCAACCCGGACGGCACGCCGAAGGCGGAGCTGATCGGCGCGCTGCTGCGGGTCGGTCGCAACGCGCTGCCGTCCGTGCGGGACGCGTTCGGCAAGGTCGTGGGCGGCGCGGACGATGCGCCGGTGTTCACCGCTTCGGAGCAGTCCGTGCTGGCCGCCAACCGGGCCGCCGGGTCGCGCCGGGTCGTCGCCTCCTACCCCAAGGAGGGCACCGTCTCGTTCGACTACCCGGTGGTGCGGGTGAACCGGGCGGGCGAGCAGGCCGGCACCGCGGAGGCCGCGGTGGGCTTCGAGCAGGCGTTGCGCACCCCCCGGACCGCCCAGCGGTTCGCCGAGGCGGGCTTCCGCACGCCGGACGGCGTCGCCCCCGGCGGGTGGACCAACGACGAGGACGGCGTGCGCGGCGACGACGTGGCCCTGATGAAGACGCCGGACCCGGACCAGGTGTCCGAGCTGCTGCGCACGTGGGGCGCGGTCAGCCTGGACACGCGGCTGCTCGCGGTGCTGGACGTGTCCGGGTCGATGGCCGAGAAGATGAGCAACGGCCAGACCAGGGTCGAGGCGGCCCGGGAGGCCGCGCTGACCGCGCTGGGCATGCTGCCGGACACCTCGGAGATCGGCCTCTGGGCGTTCTCGACGAACAAGAAGCCGCCGAACGACTGGATCGAGCTGGTGCCGATCGGGCCGCTGGGCGAGCCGATCGGCGGCGCACCGCGCCGGGTGCAGCTGCAGAAGGGCGCGGGGAACCTGCCCGCCCTGGTCGGCGGCGGCACGGCGTTGAACGAGACGGCGCTGGCCGCGTTCCGGCACGTGCAGCAGACCTACGACCCGTCCAAGATCAACTCGGTCACGCTGATCACCGACGGCAGCAACGACGACATCTCCAGCATCGACCTGCCGGGCCTGCTGGCCACGCTGAAGCGGGAGGCCGACCCGGCCCGCCCGGTGCCGATGATCATGGTCGGGCTGGGCGCGGACGCCGACATGAACGCGCTGCGGCAGATCGCGGACGCCACCGGCGGCAAGGCCTACCAGGCGATGGAGCCCGAGGACATCCGCGGCGTGCTGCTGGACGGCATCTCCCAACGCCGCTGCCGGCCGAACTGTTAAATGGCCGCTGCTCCGCAGCCGGCGGCTCGGTCGCCGGGAAGTCGGCCCATCACGCCGCGTTTCCCGCCGATCGAAGAGCGTGATCGGCGGGAAATCAGGCGCGAACGGCCGACTCCCAGGTGGCCGAGCCCGCCGTCTGCGGAGCAGCGGCCATTTACACCGAGTAGACCTTGGGGTCGAGCGCGCCGATGTAGGGCAGGTCGCGGTAGCGCTCGGCGTAGTCGAGGCCGTAGCCGACCACGAACTCGTTGGGGATCTCGAAGCCGACGTACTTCACCGGCACCTCGACCTTCACCGCGTCCGGCTTGCGCAGCAGCGTGCACACCTCCAGCGACCGCGGCTTGCGCGAGGCCAGGTTCTTGAGCAGCCAGGACAGCGTCAGGCCGGAGTCGATGATGTCCTCGACGATGATCACGTCGCGGTCCGCGATGTCCCGGTCGAGGTCCTTGAGGATGCGCACCACGCCGGAGGACGAGGTCGACGAGCCGTAGGAGCTCACCGCCATGAACTCCAGCTGCACCGGCACCGGCAACGCCCTGGCCAGGTCGGTCATGAACATCACCGCGCCCTTCAGCACGGTGATCAGCACCAGGTCGTTCCCACCGTCGGCCGGGTAGTCAGCCGCGACCTTGTTGGCCAGCTCGGTGACCTTGTCGCTGATCTCCTGCTCGGTGATGAGCACGGAGCTGATGTCGCCGTCGTACACGGACGGTTCCCCTTTTGTCATGACTGCACTGGTTCCACTCGCAGCCTGCCATGCGCGCGCCGTGCCACAAAGCCGCCGGGCAGCCACACCCCGCCCTGGCCACGCCACTCGCTCACCAGCGCGTCCACCCGGCGCAGGTGGGAGTCGGACAACTCGGGCACGTCCTCGGCGAGCAGCCAGCGGCGCAGGACGCGGCGGCGCAGCGCGGTGGGCAGGCGGCCGAGGTCGTCCACCGAGCGGCAGTCGCCGTCGAACGCCCCGGCCAGCTCGTCCAGCGCGTCGTTGTCCTCGCGCAGGTGGGCGGCGGTGCGGGCGAGGGCGTCGGCCACCCCGCCCTGGAGCACCTCCTCGAGCAGCGGGAGGACTTCGCGGCGCAGGCGGACCCTGGTGAAGCGGGGGTCCTCGTTGTGCGGGTCGTCCCACGGCGTCAGGCCGAGTTCGTCACACGCGGCCCTGGTCACAGCGCGGGACACCCGCAGCAGCGGGCGGCCCCACGGCGGGTCGTGCGGGCGCATCCCGGCGATGCTGCGCGGCCCGGAGCCACGGCCCAGGCCCAGCAGGACCGTCTCGGCCTGGTCGTCGCGGGTGTGGCCGAGGAGGACCACCCCGCGTTCAGGTCTCAGCGCGGCGTAGCGGGCCCGGCGGGCGGCGGCCTCAGGTCCACCCGATCCGGTGACCTCCACCCGGCGCACCTCGGCCTTCAACCCCAGTTCGCGGCACGTCCGCGCGGCCCGTTCGGCAACGTCGGCGGAACCGGGTTGCAGGCCGTGGTCCACGACGACCGCCTCCGCCTCGACCAGCCCGGCCGTGACGGCGGCCAGCGCCAGCGAGTCCGCGCCCCCGCTCACGGCCACCGCGACCCGCTCGGGCCGGTGCTCGCGCAGGAACCGCTTGACCGCCGTGCGCACCTCCGCGACCGGGCCGTTCACGGTCGGACGCGACGCAGCCAAGCCGCCGGGTCCGCGATCTCCGCGCGCGTCGGGAGGGTCTCGGGGCTGGTCCAGACGGCGTTGAAGCCGTCCATGCCGACCGCGTCGACCACGTGCCCGGTGAACGCCGCGCCCTCCGCGTACTGGCGGACCTTCGCCTCGACGCCGAGCAGGGTGCGCAGCACGCGGTCCAGCACGCCACCGCCCTGGCGGCGCACGGTGAAGCGCTCGCGGATGGTGCGGACCGACGGCACGACGTCCGGGCCGACGGCGTCCATCACGTGGTCGGCGTGGCCCTCCAGCAGGGTCGACAGGGCGATGAGCCGGTCCAGCACCTCGCGCTGGCCGGGGCTCTGCAGCAGCTCCACCAGGCCGCCCGCCTCTCGCAGCCGCTTGGGCAGGTCGCGCAGGCGTGGTGCGGAGCTCTCGTCCATGCTGCCGAGCAGCGCGGCGACCTGGCCCGCGAAGTGGTCCGCGAGCCACGGCACGGCGGTGAACTGGAGGCGGTGGGTGCCCTCGTGCAGGCAGACCCACATGCTGAAGTCCTCGCCGGAGACGTCGAGGGCCCGTTGCGCGCCGACGATGTTCGGCGCGACCAGCAGCAGCCTGCCGCCCTCGGAGAACGGGTCGTACTGGCCGAGCACCCGGGCGCTGAGGAACGCGATGACGACGCCCGCCTGGACGCCCGCCGTGCCCGCCAGGACGCCGCTGAGCGCGCCGGACTGCTTGGGCAGCGCGCCGTCGGTGAGCGCGGAGAGGCCCTGCACGGCGGCCCGCACCCACGCCGGCCGGTCGACGACCTCGCCCTGCTTGAGCGGCAGGCCGTGGCCGAGGCCGGTGAGCTCGCGGACGTGCACCTCGGCGTCCACGGCCAGCTCGCGCAGCCGGTGCACGGCGACGTCCGCCTCGGCTCTGGGCACGACCGGGCCGGGGCGGACGAGCCTGGTCGCCGTCGTGACGGCCACGGCCCAATCGACCGGGGCACTGCGGTCCTGCGTCGCCGGGTTCACCCCAGTGACGCTACCTGCGCCTACCGCCCGACAACACTCCCCGACGCCGGTCCCGAACGCTCACCTCACCCCACCTGAACGCAGGACACGCGCGTTCCGGAGGTAGGACACGCGCGACGTGAACGTAGGACTCTCGCGAGAGTCCTACGTTCAGGGCGGGCGTGTCCTACGTTCGCGTCGGGTGAGTTGAGCGTTCGGGGGCGGTCAGCAGCCGCACTTGCGCAGGGCGGCGGCCATCTCGTCCAGCGCGCCGCGCACCATGGTCATGTCGCCGTCGTTGGCGGACATGAACGCGAACACCAGCAGCCGCCCGTCGCTGTCCACGACCACGCCGGCCAGCGCGTTCGCCTTGGTCAACGTGCCCGTCTTGGCCCGCACCCAGCCGCGACCGTCCGCGCCCCACTGCTCGTACCGCCCCGCCAGCGTGCCGCTGCCGCCGGCCACCGGCAGGGCCGTCAGCAACGGCCGCAGCTTGGCGGTCTTCGGGTCGGAGGCGTCCGGCTTGGCCGCCGCCGCGAGGATGTCCGCCAGCAGCTTCGCGGGCACCTTGTCGTTCGGGGACAGCCCGCTGCCGTCGATGATCGTGGCCGACGACACGTCGAACCCGTTCTCGGTCAGCACGTCCCGCACCGCCTTGGCCGCGCCCTCGAACGACGCCTCCTGGCCGCGCGCCTTGGCCACCTCGCGCGCCATCGCCTCGGCCAGCACGTTGTCCGAGATCTGCATCAGGTTCTCGACCAGCTGGTCGACCGGCGCGGACTTCACCTCGGCCAGCACCTGCGCGCCCGGCGACGCCACGGCCGCCGCCCCCGACGTGGCGCCCAACCGCTGCGCCAACGCCCCCGCCGCCGTCGCCGCCGGGGTGGACGAGCGCCGCACGACGTCCTTCAGCGGGTCCTCACGGCCGCCGTCCACCATCACCGGCTCGACCGGCGAGACGTACCCGTTCGGCACGTCGCCGGGGTCCCAGCCGGGTGCCATGCCCGGTCCCGCGTACCGCGACACGTCGTACAGCACCTGCGTGACCTGCTCGCCCGACGCGCGCACCCCGGCGGCCAGGTCGTCCAGGGTGGCCGCGCCGGGGTACAGCGTGGTCTTCCCGGCGGGCAGGGACGACAACGTCGGGTCGCCGCCGCCGACCAGCACGACCGTCCCGGGCTGCGGACCGCGCACGACCTTCGTCGACAGCTGGGCCCCGTGGTCGAGGGTCAGCAGCGCCGCCGCCGCGGTGAGGATCTTGATCGTGGACGCGGGCGTCTGCGGCGCCGTCTCGCCCTGGTTCCACACCGCCGTGCCGGTCGCCGGGTCCACCACCACGCCCGCCAGCGGCGCGAGCAGGCCGTTCGACGCCGGACCGGCCAGCACCGCCCGCACCCCGGCCGCGGTCGGCGGGGTGCCGTCCGCGCCGACGCCCTTCATGGACAGCGACACCGGGGCGGGCGGCAGCGGCGCGGCCGTCGTCGCTGCGGGCGTGGTGTCGAACCACCCCTGCCGCGCGCCGGTCACGGCCGTGCCGGCGAGCGCGAGCACCACCAGCACGACCGCGGCGAGCAGGAACGGGCGCTTGCGCCGACCCGACGACGGCGCGGGCGGGTCTTCACGGTCCGTGATCGGTTCAGGGATCGGTTCAGGTTCCGACTTGATCTCGGTCGCGGGCTTCGCGGGTGGTGCCGAAGGCGGTGCGGCGGGCTTCGGCGGCGTCACCGGCGGCTTGGCGGGCTTCGGGGCGCTGATCCGCATCGTGGGCGGGTCGGGCCGCCTGACCTGCACCGTCGGCGGCTCGCGGTGGACTTCGTCGCCGTCAACGGTCGGCCACGATGGCTCGTCGGGCACGCGATCCTCCGCGGTCGAGTACGGGCAACGTCACACCCTCGGCAAAGGGTTGACGAGACGTCGTAGTCCACACTAGTGGCGTAACGAACGGCGAAGACGAGCGAGGACCGCGCAGTGGAGTTCGACGTAACCATCGAGATCCCCAAGGGGGTCCGCAACAAGTACGAGATGGACCACAAGACGGGGCGCATCCGGCTGGACCGGACCCTGTTCACGGCCACTCAGTACCCGGCGGACTACGGGTTCGTCGACGACACGCTGGGCGAGGACGGCGACCCGCTCGACGCGTTGGTGCTGCTCCCGGAGCCGACGTTCCCCGGCTGCCTGATCAAGGCGCGGGCGATCGGCATGTTCCGCATGACCGACGAGAAGGGCGGCGACGACAAGCTGCTCTGCGTCCCGGCGGACGACCCGCGGTCGGAGCACCTGCGGGACATCCACCACCTGAACGAGTTCTACCGGCTGGAGATCCAGCACTTCTTCGAGGTCTACAAGGACCTGGAGCCGGGCAAGAGCGTCGAGGGCGCGACGTGGGTCGGCCGCACCGAGGCCGAGGCCGAGATCGTCCGCTCCTACCAGCGCCTCAAGGACGCCGTGGCGCGCGGCGAAGACCACTGAGCCGGCCCGCCACACCGAGCCGACACGCGAGAGGCCCGCTCCCGGTACCGGGGGGAGCGGGCCTCTTGCGCACTACCGGGTGAACACCGACCGGGTCAGTGCATCGCGATCGGGGCGGCCTTCTCGCCGTCCGTGTTCGCGTCCTGCACCCGCTCCAAGCCCGAACGGCTCGACAGCGGCACCTCGCGCAGGAACCAGACCACGGCGAAGCCGACCAGCGTCACGAAGCTGCCGACCAGGAACACCAGGTCGATCGAGCTGGAGAAGCCGTCCAGGAACGGCCGCGCCAGCACCGGGTCGAGCTTGGTCAGGAACTCGGTGTTGTCCAGGTCCAGACCGGTGCCGCTCTGCAGGCCGGCGGCGAAGTCGTGGTTCTCCGGCTTGGCCAGGGCGGCCTGGAAGTCGGGCGTGCCCAGCGCCGCGCGCAGGCCGTTGCCGATCTTGTCACCGACCGTGCTGAACAGGATGGACAGGAACACCGCGGTGCCGACCGTGCCGCCGATCTGGCGGAAGAACGTGGCCGACGAGGTCGCCACGCCCATGTCCCGCGGCTCGGCGTCGTTCTGGATCGCGACCAGCAGGGTCTGCATGCACAGGCCCAGGCCGGCGCCGGTGAAGAACATCAGCACCAGCGGCTGCCAGATGTGGGTGTCCGTGCCGACCGTGCTGAACAGGAACAGCGAGATCGTCATCAGGCCGAACCCGATGACCGGGAACACCTTGTAGCGGCCGGTCTTCGCGGTGATGTTGCCGCTCGTGCCCGCCGCCGTCATGATGCCGAACGTCAGCGGCAGCATCATCAGGCCGGACTGGGTGGCCGTGTAGCCCTTCACGATCTGCAGGTACAGCGGCAGCGACACCATCGCGCCGAACATGCCGACGCCCAGGATGAAGTTGATCGTGTTGCCCAGCGAGAACGTCTGGCGCTTGAACAGCCGCAGCGGGAGCAGCGCCTCGTCGCCCATGCGCTTCTCGGTGAACACGAACCCGACCAGGCCGAGCACGCCGATGAGGTACATGGCGATCGAGGTGCCCGACGCCCAGCCCCACTCGCGGCCCTGCTCGGCCACGATCAGCAGCGGCACCAGGCCGACGGTCAGCAGACCGGCGCCCACGAAGTCGATCCGGTGGTTCACCCGCTGGTGCGGGATGTTGAGCACCTTGGCGACCACGACCAGCGCGATGAGCGCGACCGGAACGTTGATCAGGAACACCCAGCGCCAGCCGGCCGTGCCCAGGAACGACTCCATGCCGGCGAACAGACCGCCGACGACCGGGCCCGCGACGCTGGAGATGCCGAACACCGCCATGAAGTAGCCGGTGTAGCGGCTGCGCTCACGCGGCGACGTGATGTCCGCGAGGATCGCCATGGCCAGCGACATCAGACCACCGGCGCCAAGGCCCTGCACCGCGCGGAACGCGGCCAGCTCGTACATCGAGTTGGCGATGCCGGACAGCAGCGAGCCCGCGAGGAACAGCGAGATCGCGGTCAGGTACATCGGCTTGCGGCCGTAGATGTCGGACAGCTTGCCGTACAGCGGCGTGGACACCGTCGCGGTGATCAGGTACGCGGTGGTGGCCCAGGCCTGCAGGGTCTGGCCGTGCAGCTCGTCCGCGATGGTCTTCATGGCGGTCGCCACGATCATCTGGTCGAGCGCGGCCAGGAACAGCCCGAGCAGCAGGCCCGACAGGATCGTCAGGATCTGCCGGTGGGTGAGCAGGGCGGCGCCGGGTGGCGTCGCGTCCGCTCGGGTTGTCGTTTCCGACATCACTTCTCCCCTTCTGAGCGCGGCCCCAGTCCGCTCTCAGCGATGAAATTCGGCAGCGCTTTCTCGTAGTCCCCCACGAAGCGCTCGAAGTAGCGGATGAACTGGTCCCACTCCTGCGTGGGCCAGTCCGCGAACAGCCTGGCCAGCGCCATGTTGCGCTGCTCCCGGCGTTCGGACAGGAGGCGGGAACCGGCTTCGGTCACCGCCAGGACGCTCGCCCGGCCGTCCTCCGGGTCGGCCCGGCGTTCCACCAGGCCGTCCTTGACCAACGTCGACACCTGGCGGCTGACCGTGGAGGGGTCGGAGAAGACCGCCTCCGCCAGCGCGCTCGCCCGGGACGGACCCAGGTGGTCGAGGTTGGCCAGCAGGACGAAGGAGGCCTTGTCGAGGCCCGACTTGCTCATGTGCGCGGCGACGCAGGCGTGCATCTTGTTCATGCGCACCAGAGCCACGCCGAGGCGGTCGGCCAGGGCGAGCTCGTCCGCCCGCACTCCGTCACTCACCGGGGTCGCCATCGCACACTCCGTTTGCTTGCATCAACCAACTAGTTGCTGAGTGCAAGCATGAACCTCCGGAAGAGTCTTGGCAAATGAAATACCGGTGACTCGCGTCTCATGGTTACCGACCGGTAGCATCGGCCCATGAGCGCTGACCACTCGTTCGTCGCCGACGCGATGAAGCAGGCCGTGCCGTGGGTGAAGACCGTGGGCGTGGAGTTCGTCGAGGTCACGGGCGACCGCGTGGTCGCGGAGCTGCCGGACCGCGAGGAGCTGCGCAACCACGTCGGCGGACCGCACGCGGCGATGGTGTTCGGCGTCGCGGAGACCGCGTCCGGCGCCGTGGTGATGGCCGCCTTCGCGCCGCACCTGGACAAGGCGACGCCGTTGGTGGCCCGCTCGGAGATCGCCTACAAGAAGCTGGCCCTGGGCGTGCTGCGCGCCGAGGCCGTGCTCGGCCGCCCGGCCGCCGAGGTGGTGGCCGAGCTGGAGTCGGGCGTCCGGCCCGAGTTCCCGGTGGCCGTCACGATCACCGACGCGCAGGGCGTGACGACCGGCGAGATGACGGTCGTGTGGACCTTGCGCCCGAACCGCTGACGAAGAGTGATCACTCACTCACGGTGACGTGACGGGGGTAACAGCGGGTCGTGGCACGGGCGATGAGGCGGGCATGGCACCTTCCCCCGTCGGGCGATTAGCCCCCGCCCTGGCACTGCTGCTGTTCGCCACCGTCGCCTGCTCGAACGAAGAACCGAGCGCCGAGGGCGCGGCCGGGACCACCACCGCTCCCACGTCGACGTCCACGTCCCGCACGACCACCACCACGACGACGACCACGCCACCGCCCGTGACGGTGGCGGAGGTGGTCGACGCGCGCACGATCACCGTGTCCGGCGGCGGACGGGTGCAGCTGGCCGGGCTCGCGCAGCCCGGCGAGTGCTGGGCCGCGTCCGCCGCCGACTTCCTCAAGTCCACGTTGGCGGGCCAGAACCTGCGCGTGGTCGGCGCGACCGTGCTGCTGCCCAACGGCGTCGACCTGGCCGTGCACGCGCTGGGCAAGGGCATGGCCCGCGCCGAGCCGACCGCGTCCGCCGCCCTCTCCGCGGCCCAGGACACCGCGAAGGCCGCCGGCCTCGGCCTG
>NZ_JBFAAX010000037.1:0-29604 GCF_040639995.1 Actinosynnema sp. NPDC023658
CGGGCCCGCGCGCGCCCGGGGGGGGGGGGGCGGGGGGCGGCGCGCGGCCGCCCGCCCCGCCCCCGGCCGGGCCCCCCCCCCACGACCAGCTCGGACGGCGGCGTGGCGGCCAGCACCGGGTCCGCGCCGTCCGCGACGACGAGCCCGTAGGCCTGGTCCGTGTCCGGCAGCTGCCGGTACTGCGGCACGACCCACCGCTGCCCGTTGATCGACAGCGCGGTGCCGGGTTCCGGTCCGCGCCCGACGACGTAGGCCGAGCCGTTCGTGCAGTCGTGGACGTCCAGGCGATCGGTGATCTCGGCGCAGTCGGTGCTGACGACGACGGTGGACGCGGCGAAGTGCATCCGCACCTCGCTGACCCCGCGCACGCCCCCGACCAGCGCGATCGCCTCTTCCAGCGGTCGGACCGCGGTGTGCGGGGGCAGGTCGAGCACCCACCGGTCCGGGGTGTCGGTCGGCGGCGCGGCGGTGAGCTGGGCCGCCACGCCGAGCAGGATCTGGAGCGTCAACGAGCCGGTCAGCACCACGACCACACCGGACAGCACGCGGGGCGTGCCGGCGTCGAAGCGGAGGGCGCGCAGGGCGAGCAGCGGCGCGATGCCGCCCGGTTCGACGCGGTGGGCGACCCGGCCGACCAGCCACGGCAGCACCGCGCCCGTCCCCGCGAGGACCAGCGCGATGCCCAGACCCAGCCCGACGGCCATGCTCGCGTCGGCCATGACCTGCCAGTAGCTGCCGATCGCGGAGATCACGACGATCACCGCGGCGCCCGCGACGAGCAGCCCGAACCGCCACCACGCCCGGTGCCGGGGCAGTTCGACGGCACGGGACAGGCCGAGCGGGCCGACGTCCTCGGTGCGCAGGGCGAGCAGGGCGGACACGACGGCGACCACCGGCACGCCCAGCGCGATCACCGCGCCGAGCAGCGGGTCGGGCAGCAGGTCGGTGGGGAAGAAGCCGACCCCTTCGACCTCGATGAACCGGGCCAGCGGCCGGGCGGCGAAGAACAGCGCCACGCCCACCAGCAGCCCGAGCACGGCGCCGGTCAACGTCTCCCCGCTCGCGATCCAGCGCATTTGGTTGCGGGACGCGCCCACCAGCCGGATCGCGGCCAGGCGCTGCTCGCGGCCGGTCGCGCCGAGCCGGGTGGCGACCAGGACGAAGATGCCGAGCGGGACGAGCAGGGCGCCGATCGCGGTGGCGATCAGCAGCCGGTAGATCGGGGACAGGGCCGGCGGCGGTCGCTCGCCGCCGAAGCCGGCGACGGTGTACGCGCTGTCGAACCGGGCGTCGGCCAGGCCCGCGTAGAACGTCAGGGACTTCGGCCGGGGCAGGCCCGCGTCCGCGATCACGCCGATGACCCTCTCCGGGAAGCGGGCGCGGACCGAGTCCTCGGTGCGCATCAGGTCGAGCAGCTCCGGGGAGACGACCAGCTCGCCGGGACCGGGGATGCGGCCGACACCGGGCGGCGGGGGCGCGTCGGGCGCGAGGGCGGCCAGTTCCACGCCGGTGATGAGGCGTCCTTGCCACGAGACGCTGACCTGGCGGGCCTTGAGGGTGCCGCCCGTCGCCGTCGACCCGCTGAGGGACGCGGCCTTGACGCGCAGGGACTTGGCTTCGCGGGCGGGTCCGACGGAGGCGGCCAGCAGCAGCACGGTGACGCCGAGGCCGACGCCGGCGGCGGTGAGCGCCAACCTGGCCCACGACGTCCGGCTGCCCCCGACAGCCAGCCGGATGCCGAGGAGCAGGTCGGCGGCCCACCTCATCGGAGCGCGTCCTGGGTGCTCCGGTCGCCCGGCTCGGCGACGTGGTGGGGGTGGTGGGGAAGTGGGGTCACATCTCCTCAGACGTCTCGGAGGGCCTGAACGTGGCCTGGTCGTCCCGAGTGGGGTGGCGTCGCCGCCCCGGGCTTGGGGGCTGGGGGGCGGCGACGCCCGCCTCGGACCTACTCGGAGCGCAGGCCGAGGGCGCCGGTGGCCCGTCGCAGGGACGGCAGCGACAGGGCGGTCACGAGGACGACCATCAGGGCGGCGGAGCCGGTGAGCACCCCGATGCCCGACCAGTCGAGCACGACCGGCTGGGAGATGATCCGCAGCAGCAGCACGGCCAGGCCACCGCCCACGACGAGGGCCACGACCAGCGCCAGCAGCAGCGGCACCGCGTTCTGCCAGAGCAGGGACCGGCTCAGCGCGCCGCGCGGCACGCCGCTGGCGGCCAGCACCGCGAGCGGTCGCCTGCGTTCGCGGACCTGCTCCAGCGCCAGCACCAGCAGGCTCGCGCCCGCCAGCAGCAACGTGATCAGCGAGCCGGTCATCAGCGCCTGGCGGATGCTCTCGAACTCCTTCACCCGCTGGGTCTGCTCGACCTCGCCGTCGTAGTACGTGTACGTGCGCCAGGTCAGCGGGGCCAGCGCGTTGCGGACGTGCTCCGCGATGTCGGGCCGCTCCGGGTCCACCTTCACCAGCACGTTGGTGTTGCCGAAGTCCGCGGGCACGTCCCGCACGACCGAGGGCGTGACCAGCAGGCCTCCCTGGCGCAGGCCCCGTTCGGCCGCCGGGGCCCGGACCTCGGTGAACGCGGGGATCGTCCACTCCGGACCGACGATCTCCTGGCCTCCGGCGTACCCGTACAGCGTCACCCGCCGGCCCGGTTCGGGCTTCAGTGGTCCGGGCCCGTCCGCCTGGTCGTGTTCGACGTAGAAGGAGTCGCCGTCCTGGCAGTGCGGCAGGGGCGCCCGCGTCCGCAACGCCTCGCAGGTGCCGACGAGCGCGGAGTCGTAGTCCTGCGGGCCCGTCTTGAACGACACGTTCCGCAGCGGGTGCACCCGCTCCACCCCGACCGAACGCCCCACCAGGCCGACGGCCTGCTCGATCGTCTCCGGCGTCGCGCCCCGCAGGCTGATCACCATCACGCCCTTGTCCGCCTCCGGGGTCGGGCGGTCGATCACGTCGCTCTGCGCGCTGGTCATGACCGACTGCAACGCGATCCCGCCCGCCAGCACCACGGCGACGCCACCGACCACGCGGGCCGCGGTGCCGCTCTCCAGCTGCAGCCTGCGGATCGCCAGCTGCCACGACGGCACGCCGCCGCGCAGCCGGCCGACGGCGCGTTCGACGACCCACGGCAGCAGCACCGGGATGCCGAGCAGCAGCAGGATGATCCCGCCGATCACGATCTTGCCGTTGCCCCGGACCTCCGCCTCGCCGAACGCGCCGGCCTGGGTGAGCAGGGCCACCGCGCCGAGCACGATCGGCACGACCCGCCACCACAGCACCCGCCGCACCGGCTTCGTCCGGCGCACCACGCCCAGCGGTTCGACCACCGTGCGGCGCATCGCCACCACCGACGTCACCACCGCCAGGACCGGCACCAGCACCAGGATCAGCACGGCCATCGGCAGCGACGGCGTCAGGTCGCTCGCGAACACGCTGACCCCGAGCAGCTCGACGTGCTCGACGAACTGCCGCACGACGAAGAACAGCGCCGCGCCCACGGCCAGCCCGACGAACGCGCCCAGCAGCGCCTCGCCCGCCGCGATCCGGCGCACCCGTTGAGCGCCCGCGCCGACCAGCCGCAACGCCGCCAGCCTGCGGTCCCGCTCGGCGCCGGCCAGCCGCGTGCTGATGCCCACGAACACCAGCACCGGGAACAGCAGCGCGACCACGCCCACCATCACCAGCAGCGACAGCACGGGGTCCAGCTCGCGCTTCTCGACCGCGGCGCCGAAAGCGGTGATCGTGGTCTCGGCGTTCTCCGCGTCCACGGTCGCGTCACCGGCGTAGAACGTCAGGTCGTTCGGCGCGTTCAGACCGGCCTGGCCGATGGTGCCGACCACCTCCTGCGGGAACCGCTCGCGCAGCAGCTCGCCCTCCGGGGAGGCCAGCAGCTCCGCCATGGCGGGCGACACGAGCACCTCGCCGTCACCGGGCACCCTCGACGTGCCCGGCGGCACCGGCGCGTTCGGGCCGCTGCCGTGCACGAACCGGCCCGAGATCGACCGGCCGTGGTACTCGGTGGTCCAGAGCGACGCGTACAGCACGTCGCCCGACGGGGACTCGCCGGTGACCGGCCCGGCCGCGGCCTGCCGGGCGGCGCGCTCGGACAGCACCGACGTCGCGGACGCCCCGGACAGCAGCACGGCCACGCCGATGCCGATGCCCGCGCCGGTCAGCGCGAGCCGGACCCACGACGTGCGCCCGCCGCCCAGCGCCAACCGCACGCCCAGCGCGAGGTCGGGGAACCACCGCCTCACGTGACCGGCTCCATCTCGCGGGACCGACCGTCGCGCACCACGACCTCGCGGTCGGAGTACGCCGCCACCCGCGGCTCGTGCGTCACCAGCACCACCGCGGCGTTCGTGTCCTTGGCCGCGGTGACCAGCAGCTGCATCACGCGCTCGCCGTTGAGCGAGTCGAGCGCGCCGGTCGGCTCGTCGGCGAACACCACCCGCGGACCCGTCACCAGGGCGCGGGCCACGGCGACCCGCTGGCCCTGGCCGCCGGACGTCTCGCCGGGGCGCTTGTCCGCGACGTCGGCCACCTCCAGGCGCTCAAGCCACTCGCGGGCCCGCGCCTCGGCCTCCTTGCGCTTCACCGAACCCAGTCGCAGCGGCAGCGCGACGTTCTCCAGGCAGCTCAGCTCCGGCACCAGCTGGCCGAACTGGAACACGAACCCGAAGTCGGTGCGCCGCAGCTCGCTGCGGGCGCCGTCGCCCATCGCGCTCAGCTCCACGTCCTGGTAGCGCACGGTGCCCTTGTCCGGCGTGAGGATGCCGGCCAGGCAGTGCAGCAGGGTGGACTTGCCGGAGCCCGACGGGCCCATCACGGCCACCACCTCGCCCGCGCGCACGCCGAGGCCGGCGCCGTCCAGCGCGGGGGTGGGGCCGAACGACTTGTGCAGGTCGACGGCTTCGAGGAGGGGCCGTGCGGCCTCGGGCGCGTTCATCGGGTCACCGCCGTCTTGAGCTGGCCGAGGCGCGCGGCGGTGAGCTCCAGCCAGCGCAGGTCGGCTTCGAGGTGGAACAGGGCGTGGTCGCAGATCAGCTGGTCGGCCAGGTCACCGTCCGCCTTGCGCTTGGTCAGCTCGCGCATCGTGGTCAGGTGCGCGGCGCGCTGGACGTCGAGCACGTCGTCCGCGCTGCGACCGGACAGCAGCGCCAGCACGACCTTCGCGTAGAGCGTGTTCTGCAGGTAGGGCTCCGGCCTCTCCGGCGTGCCCAGCCAGTGCTCGACGTCCGTCACGCCCGCGTCCGTGATCGCGTACCGCTTGCGCTCCGGGCCTTCGCCGGCCTCGACACCGGCCTCCTCGACCAGGCCGTTGCGCAGCAGGCGCGAGAGCGTCGTGTAGACCTGCCCGTAGTGCAGCGGGCGATCTTGGCCGAAGCGCTCGTCGTAGGCCTTCTTCAGGTCGTAGCCGTGCCGGGGCCCTTTTTCGAGCAGGCCCAGCAGGGTGTGTCCGATCGACATGTCAGGCACTATACACACGAGGTATACACACGGTTCATAGCCTGATCGGGGTAGCGAGACCGTTGCTCCGAACGGGCAGTCGGCCTAACCGGTCACCATCGTTTGACGGTTACTTCGCCACATCGCCACCCTCCGACGCCTACAGTGGAGGGGTGACTGGTCTGGCGGCCGGCTGGGACCACGCGGCTTTCACGCAGGGTCGAGCCGGCGATGCGGAACACGATGTGGAGCTGCTGCTCGCTTTCCTGAACACCCGAGACCTCGAACTCGGCACGGACGTCTTGGACAGCGCCGCCGCCTGGCGCGCGTGGGTCACCGAACGCGGCCTGGGCCGAGCGGGTGACCCGGACGAGGTCCGCGCCGCCCGCGCCTCGCTGCGGGCCTCGCTGGGTGAACGGCACGACGGACCCGATCCGACCCCCGCCGCGGGCTTGGTCCGCGTCGACCTCAGCCACGGCGTGCCGACGATGTCCAGCACCGACGCCCTCGGCGCGGTGCTCGGCGCGGCGGCGCGGCTGGCCGTGCTCGGGTCGTGGGAGCGGTTCAAGATCTGCCAGGCGGACGACTGCCGGTGGGCGTTCTTCGACCGCTCGCGCAACCGCTCGCGCACCTGGTGCTCGATGCAGACGTGCGGCAACCGGGAGAAGGCGCGCAACTGGCGGGAGCGCCGCGCGCTGAGCGTGACCTTAGCGTTCAACTCGGGGCACGCGACCGCAGGACACGCCTGACCTGGGCGTAGGACACGCGCGCGTGTCCTACGCCCGGAACGCGCGTGTCCTGCGTCTGCGTCGTGCGTGTCCTGCGTTCGGAACGCCCGAGGTGAACGCCGGGGTGCGGCGGGTCAGGTCACCAGCTGGCCGACGGTGTAGATCGCCAGGCCCGCGAGCGCTCCCACGACGGTGCCGTTGATGCGGATGAACTGCAGGTCGCGCCCGACCTGCAGCTCGATCTTGCGCGAGGTCTCCTCGGCGTCCCAGCGCTCGACGGTGTCGGTGATCAGCGTGGTGATCTCGTCGCGGTAGTTGGTCACCACGTACCCCGCCGCGCTCTCCAGCCACCCGTCGACCTTCGCGCGCATCGACTCGTCCTCGACCAGCCGCGTGCCGAACGACATCAGGCCCTCGCGCACGCGCTTGCGCAGCTCCGACGACGGGTCCTCGGCCGCGTCGAGCAGCATCTTCTTCGCCGTGCCCCACGCCGACCCGATGAGCCGCTGCACGTCGGGGTGCGTCACCAGCTGCTGCTTGACCTGCTCGGCCCGCTGCATGGTCGTCGGGTCGGTGCGCAGGTCGTCGGAGAACTCGATCAGGAACTGGTCCACCGCCAGCCGCATCGGGTGGTTGACGTCGGTCTTCACCGCCCACGCGAAGTTCAGCAGCTCGGTGTAGACCTTGTCCCCGAGCAGCGAGTCGACGAACTTCGGCGACCACGACGGCGCCCGGTCGGACACCACGCCCATGACCTTCTCGTAGTTGTCCCGCACCCAGTCGTACGCCCGGTCGCACACCAGGTCCACGAGCTTGTGGTGCGCGCCGTCGGTGAGCACCTGCCCGAGCAGCTTGCCCAGCGGCGGGCCCCACGGCTGGTCGACCAACCGCCGCACCAGCGCCTGCTCGACCACGGCCTGCACGTCGTCGTCCCGCAGCACGGTGACCGCGCCCTTGACCACGTTGGCCAGCTCCGAGGTCACCCGCTCGGCGTGCTCCGGACGGGCGACCCACTCGCCCAGCCGCCGACCGATGCCCGCCCGGCGCAGCTTGTCCCGCACCACCGCCTCGGACAGGAAGTTCGTCCCGACGAACGACCCCAGCGCGTCGCCGAAGCTGTCCTTGCGGGTCGGGATGATCGCCGTGTGCGGGATCGGCAGGCCCAGCGGCCTGCGGAACAGCGCGGTCACGGCGAACCAGTCGGCCAGCGCGCCGACCATGCCCGCCTCGGCCGCGGCGCGGACGTACCCGATCCACGTCGGGCCGCCCTCCTCGAACAGCAGGGCGACGACGAAGATCGCGGTCGCGGCCAGGAAGAAGCCGGTGGCCACGAGCTTCATCCGACGCAGGCCCTGGCGCTTGAGCTGGTCAGCGGGGGTCAGTTGCTCCACCCCGCCATTGTCCGTGAAGATTCGGGCTTGTGCGGGTACCAGCGCTAGTCCCCAGGATGAGGCCGTTCACGTCGACGATCTTCGCGGAGATGACCGCGTTGGCGACGCGCACCGGGGCGGTGAACCTCGGGCAGGGCTTCCCGGACACCGACGGCCCGGCCGGGATGCTCGAAGTCGCCAAGGCGTCCATCGACGGCGGGCTCAACCAGTACCCGCCCGGTCCCGGCATGCCGGAGCTGCGCCAGGCGATCTCCGAGCACCGGGCGCGCTACGGCACGCACTACGACCCGGACACCGAGGTCCTGGTGACGGTGGGTGCGACGGAAGCCATCGCGTCCGCGCTGCTGGCCCTGGTCGAGCCCGGTGACGAGGTCGTGCTCGTCGAGCCCTACTACGACTCGTACGCGGCGTCCGTGGCGCTGGCCGGGGCGACCCGCCGCGCGGTGGGGCTGGTCGAGGAGCCGGGCACCGGTCGGCTCGGGCTGGACGTCGACGCACTGCGCGCCGCCATCGGCCCGCGGACCAAGGCGCTGCTGCTCAACTCGCCGCACAACCCGACCGGGACGGTGTTCAGCCGCGACGAGCTGGCCGCCGTCGCCGCGCTGTGCGTGGAGCACGACATCGTGGCGATCACCGACGAGGTGTACGAGCACCTGGTGTTCGACGACCTCGCGCACGTGCCGCTGGCCACGTTCCCGGGGATGGCCGAGCGGACCGTCACGATCTCCAGCGTGGGCAAGTCGTTCAACTGCACGGGCTGGAAGATCGGCTGGGCGTGCGGGTCCGCCGAGCTGATCGGCGCGGTGCGCGCGGCCAAGCAGTTCCTGACCTTCGTCGGCGGTGCGCCGTTCCAGCCGGCCGTGGCGCACGCGCTGCGGAACGAGCTGGGCTGGGTGGAGGAGCTGCGCACGTCGTTGCAGGACAAGCGGTCGCGGCTGGCCGGCGGCCTGACCGACGCGGGGTTCACCGTGCGGCCGAGCGAGGGCACGTACTACATCACCGCCGACGTCCGCCCGCTCGGCTTCACCGACGGCCTGGAGCTGTGCCGGGAGCTGCCCGAGCGGATCGGCGTGGCGGCCGTGCCGGTGCAGGTGTTCACCGACCACCCCGACCAGTGGCGGCACCTGGTGCGGTTCGCGTTCTGCAAGCGCGACGAGGTGCTGGACGAGGCGATCGGGCGGCTGCGCGCGCTACGCGTCTGAGGTCACCTGCGACGGGCGGACGCCCGCCAGCCGGTCCTGCACCAGCGCGTGCCGGAACTGGTAGGCGGCGCCCGCCTGGCGCAGCACGCCGAGCTTGCGCGCGTCCTCCAGGAACACCATCAGCTCCCACGGCAGCTTGCCGCGCAGCGCGAGCCAGATCCGCGCCACGGTGAACCACCACCAGCGCAGGTGCAGCACGGACAGCGTGAAGCCGAGCAGCAGGCCGCACGTCAGGCCGAGGCCGACCATGCCCGACTGGTTCGGCCCGAACACCAGCCCGGCGGCGGCGCCGAACACCACGGCCAGCACCAGCGAGCCCGTCCAGACCGCGATCCGGTCCCGCGCCATCGTCCACCGGGGGCTCGACGGGTGGCTCAGCTCGGCGCTGCTGGCGAACCCGAAGCGCAGCGCCACCGCCACCGCGATGCCGAGCCCCACGACCAGGCCCGCGGACAGCCCGTACAGCGCGCCGAACACCAGGCCCGCCGCCGTGCCGAGCACGCCGCTGACCACGACGAGGCTGCGCCACACCCCGAGCCGGGGCTTGGGCGTGCGGTGCCCGGACGCGTACAGCGCCGCCACCGCCACCGCGAGTCCGGCGGCCAGGCCCGTGATCGGGGCCCACCTCGGCGTGCTCGCGTACGCCATCAGCCAGCCGACGCCGAACCCGCCGATCGCACCCAGCGCCACCGCGCCCAGCAGCGCCAGCCAAAGGCTGTTCATGGAACGCCGCAGCTCCCACCAGCCCAGCTCGCGGACGCCGCGCCGGCGCATCTCGGTGGCCAGGAACGCCAGCCAGCGCGCCGCCTTGTCCCGCGGCCAGACCTGGCTCGCCCGCGCCTGGTGCGCCACGCCGCGGTCCCCGAACGCGCCGTCGACCAGCAGGTCCGCCAGGTGGTTCTCGATGGCCGTCCGGTCGGGGAACCGGGAGCGGTCCAGCAGCTCGCTCGGCTCGCCGTACCCGTAGACGACGCCCGCCAGCCACACCGCGAGGGGCGTGGACAGCGCCTCCGCCAGCCGTCCGTCCGGCTCGTCGCGCAGGTGCAGGAAGACCGGCTCCCAGCGGGCCGCCGTCACCGGGTCCGACACCGACCGCAGGTAGCCCGCCACCTCCTCCAGGTCCAACGGCTGCAACTGCACGACCTGCGCGCCGACGACCGGCGTGCCGACCTCGACGAACTCGTCCAGCCTGCTGGTCAGCACCAGCGGCTGGGAGCCGGGGAACGCGCGGTTGATGCGGTCCAGGGCGTCGGCGCGCTGGTCGGCCGGGATCTGGTCGAGGCCGTCGAGCACCGGGAACACGCGCCGCTGCTCGACCAGCAGGTCCGCGGCGTAGCTGCCGTACAGCTCGGTGTTGCGCAGCGCCGGGTGGTCCTCGTAGAGCCGGCGGGTCATCCAGGTGCGGACGTCCTCCTCGCCGGGGTCCCACGTGGACAGCGGCAGCAGCAACGGCACCGGGTCGTCGACGCGGCGGTCGAGCAGGCCGATGGTGAGCAGCATCGCCGTCGTGCTCTTGCCCGCGCCGGGTTCGCCCAGGAACACCGCGCGGGGGTTGCGCAGGAACGCGCGGACGACGGCGTCGCTGTGCCCGGGTTCGCCCTGGATCGCGCTCCAGTGCAGGTCGAGGGCGGTGTCGTGCAGGCCGCGGGCCCGGCACTCCTCGTTCCACTGGGCGTGCAGGGCGAGGGCGAGGGCGTTCGCGGCGGCGTCGAGGCTGTCGTCGGTGGCCAGGCCCGCGGCCCGCCTGCGGTGCAGCCAGGGGTCCAGCGCGGCGAGCAGCGCCAGGAAGCCGAGGGCGAGACCGGTCAGCCACAGGTCGGGGTCGATGCCGTAGTCGGTGACGAACAAGCCGGCCGCGGCGAGCACGGCGGCCAGCACGCACCCCGTGAGCACGGCCCGCTGGCGGAATCTGGACACCACCGCATCATGACTGACCCATCACGCAAGGTGGTGACGCGGTGACCCCTGTGTCGAGTTGCGTACCCTCGATCACGTGATCTGTCCGAAGTGCCAGGACCTGATGCGGACCATCAGCCGGGGTTCCGTCCACGTCGACCAGTGCGACAACTGCCAGGGCGTCTTCCTGGACGGCGGCGAGCTGGAGCAGATCATCGCCGCCGAGCGGGCGCACTACGCGCAGCCGCACCGGCCGGAGGCGGTCCAGCCGGCGGACGGCGCTCCGCCGCCCTACCAGCCGCCGCCCGGCACGCAGGTGCCCCCGGTGCACGGCACCCAACCGGGTGGTGCGCCGCCGCCGTACCAGCCCCCGCCGGGCACCGCGCCCGCGCCGCCGGCGGTGTACCCGGCCGGCTACCACGACCCGTACTACCCGCGCCGCAGGCGCAGCTTCCTGGAGGAGCTGCTCGACTGAACGGCGGCCGGCGCGTTCTGAGCGTTCAACTCAGGTGTCCTGGACGTAGGACTCTCGCGGTCTGGACGTAGGACTCTCGCGGTCTGGAGGTAGGACACGCGTGGTCCGGAGGTAGGACACGCGGGTGGAGGGGCGGGTCACGGGAGTGGCCAGGTCAGGGTGGTGCCGTCCAGGGCGAAGTGCTGCGCGGTCGGGGTCGCGGTGAAGGTGAACTGGTGCCGGCGCGGTCTGCCCAGCGAGCGCCACTGCCGGTAGGCGGCTTCGGCGAGGTCCCACAGCGCGCGCGGACCGCCCTGGTCGACGACCGCGCCGCGGTGCCGCACCCAGGAGCCGTCGGCGTGCACGAGGCGGATCGGGTCGGCCGCCACCGCCACCTCGGCTAGCGCCAGACCGGCGAAGAACTCGAACGGGCCCGACGGGTCCAGCACGCTGCGCGACGGCAGCAGGGTCGTGCGGGACGTCGACGGCTCCGCCGTCAGGGCCTCCAGCAGCGCCTCGTCCGCCCACGACTGGCGGTGCGCGCGCAACGGCATGAACCGGCCGTCCTCGGTCAGCACGCGACCGGTCGCCCGCCCGTCCCGCACGGTCAACCGCACCAGCCCGGCCCCGATCGCCCGGTTGAACGTCGTCACGATCAGCCCGCCGGGCGCGACCTGGTCGAGCCACGCCGCGGGCACCCGCGACACCGCGCACGTGCCGAGGACGCGGTCGTAGGGGGCGCGCGCCGCACAACCCTGCTCGCCGTCGCCCGCCACGCACGTCGGGTGGTAGCCGGCGGTGCGCAGCCGCGCCTCGGCCCGCGTCAGCACGCCCGAGTCGACGTCGATCGAGGTCACCAGGTCGTCACCGAGCACGTGGCTGAGCAGCGCGGCGTTGTAGCCGGTGCCCGTGCCGATCTCCAGCACCCGGTCGCCCGGCGCGACGGACAGGGCCTCCAGCATGATCGCCATGATCGTCGGCATGCTCGACGAACTCGTGGGTACCCCCGTCACGGCACCGGTGGCGAGTGCTTGCTCCCACGCGCCGTCGTCGCCGTTGAGCTGGGTCACGCAGACGTCGTTGCGGTAGGCCAGCGCGAGGTGGTCCGGGTGCTCGGAGGTCACCGGCTCCCAGGAGCCGTCGGGCCGCTGGACGAAGAACCCCGGCAGGAAGACGTGCCTCGGCACCTGCCGAAACGCCTCCACCCACCGGGGGTCGCGCAGCACGTCGGCAGCCACGAGCGAGTCGACCAGCCGGGCTCGCAGGTTCGCCGCAACGTCCACGCGCTCCACCGTAGCGCTGTGGGCGAGCACACGTCCGGATCGCTAGCAGTCCGCTTGCAACTGCTAGCACCTCCGCGTACCGTGAATTGCGGAACGAGGAGGTGCCGCGAGAGTTGGACAAGTCCATCGACGAGGCGGTGGCCGATCTCGGCCGCGACATCGGTGAGTACATCCGCCAGCAGCGCAACACCGCGAAGATCTCGTTGCGCCAGCTGGCCAAGCTCGCCGGCGTCTCCAACCCGTACCTGAGCCAGATCGAGCGCGGTCTGCGCAAGCCGAGCGCGGAGATCCTGCAGCAGATCGCCAAGGGGCTGCGGATCTCGGCCGAGGCGCTGTACGTCGAGGCCGGGATCCTGGAGCAGCGCGAGGGCGGCGCCCTGGCGGACGCCATCGTCGCCGCCCCGGACCTGACCGAGCGGCAGAAGCAGGTGCTGCTCGACGTCTACGAGTCGTTCCGGCGGGAGAACGCCGCGACCGGAGCCGGCGATCGGGCCACCGCGAAGCGCGGGAGCACCGCCAAGCCGCAGAGCACCGCCGAGCGGGACAGCACCGCCAACCAGACCGAGCCGGAGGAATGATCCCCATGCCGAACCTGCCCACCACCGAGGAACTGCGCAAGGCGGGCGAGCAGGCCGTCGCCGCCGCCCGCACGCCGCTGCTGGCCGCCCTGGGCGCCGGTGACCTGGCCGCCAAGGCCGTCATCGAGGCGCTGGGCAAGGCCCGCGAGCGCGCCGAGTCGGCCAAGACCGCCGCCGAGTCGGGCGACCTGCGCAAGGACCTGCGCGACAAGCTGGACCCGGCCGAGCTGCGCAAGGTCGTGGACGCCTACACGCAGTCCGCGCTGAACCTCTACCAGTTCTTCGCCCAGCACGGCGAGGAGGCGCTGGAGAAGCTGAAGACCCAGCCGCAGCTGCAGAAGGCGCTCCAGCAGGTCGAGGAGGCCGTCGGCACCGCGCAGAAGCGCACCGAGACCGCCGCCGCCGAAGCCCGCGTGATGGCCGACGACGTGCTCGGCAAGGTGTCCCGCCGCACCCGCGCGGTCGGTGAGAAGGTCGCCGCCGACGTGGACGACGCGGCCGAGAAGCTGGCCGAGACGGTCGTCGAGGTCGGCGGTGACGTCGCCGCCGAGGTGCGCAGCACCACCCGCAAGGCCGCCGCGCCGCGCAAGCCGGCCGCGACCAAGCCGGTCGCGACGGCGAAGCCGCCCGTCAAGACCTCCGGCACCGGTGCCACCGCGGCGAAGAAGCCCGCCGACAGCGCCGAGTGACCCCACCGCCGCGGGGCGTCCCGGAAGGGGCGCCCCGCTTCGGCTGTACCACCACGCCGCGACGCACGTAGGCTGGAGGTGTGTTGCCACCGTTCCCGCCCTTCAGTCCGATCTTCCTGGACCTCTGGGTCATGTTCGCGGTGTACTACGCCGCGCTGGTCATGGGCGTGTTCGCCTTCGCGCACGCGCTCTCGCAGCGCGCCGACGCCTACACGGCGGCCGAGCGCATGACCAAGCCCGCGTGGCTCGGCATCACCGGCGGTGGCGCGTTCGCGCTGCTGCTGTTCCACCCGTTCTCCGCCGGCGGCATGTTCTGGCTCGCCGGGCTGGTCGCGGTCACCGTGTACGTGGTCGACGTCCGGCCCCGGCTGATCGAGGTCCAGCGCGGCCCTCGGTGGTGACGCACCGGAGCTTCGGCTCCGGCGCACCCGTCACGCTCGTCGGCCACGGCCTCGGCGCGACCCCCGGTGAGGCCCGCCTGCCCACCTCCGGCGTCCCGGGCACGAAGGTCGTGGTCACCCTCCCGTCGCACGGCGACGCGCCGGACGCGCCCGACGGGTACTGGACCTACCGGCGGATCGCCGCCGACCTGCGCGCGGTCGCCCGGGAGACCGGCGCGACGCGGGCCGTCGGCGTGTCGCTGACCGCCGGGGCGCTGCTCGCCCTGCTCACCGAGGAGCCCGACGCGTTCGACCGGGTGGCCCTGCTGCTGCCCGCCGTGCTGGACGAGCCCAGGCGCCTGCTCGGCCGCGAGGAGGCCATCGTCGCCGTCGGCGGTCCGCCGGGCTACCTGGCCGAACGACGGCAGGCGTTCACCCGGCTCGACGGCGCGCTGACCGAGCTGCCCGACCAGGTCGCGGTGACCGACCGCGCGGCGTTGGCGCGGGTCACGGCGCCGGTGCTGGTGGTCGGCGCGACGCGGGACCCGCTGCACCCCGTGGACGTGGCCGAGCAGGTGGCCGGTGCGTTCCCGAACGCCAGGCTGGAGCTCGTGCCGTCCTGGTCGACCCACCGCGCCGACGTCCGCGGGTGGTTGGTCGACTTCCTGCGCGGGTAGCCGAAAGGCATGGCCGAACAGAAGAAGATCGCATTCCTGGTCGACACGGAGGGCATCGAGCAGGTCGAGCTGACCGAGCCCTGGCAGCACGTGGAGAAGGCCGGCGGGGTGCCCAGGCTGCTCGCGCCGAAGCTGGGTCAGGTCCAGGCGTTCGACCACCTCACCCCGGCCGACAAGTTCGACGTGGACGTGCCGTTCGCGCACGCGGACCCGATGGACTACGACGGCGTGGTGATCCCCGGCGGGGTGGCCAACTCCGACTTCCTGCGGATGGACCGCGACGCGGTGAAGTTCGTCAAGCAGCACGTCGCCGCGGGCAAGCCGATCGCGGCGATCTGCCACGGGCCGTGGCTGCTGGTCGAGGCCGACGTGGTGCGCGGCAAGATGCTCACCTCGTTCCCGAGCCTGGCCACGGACATCCGCAACGCGGGCGGCGACTGGTCGGACGAGGAGGTCCGGGTCTGCGACATGGCCGGGTGGACCCTGGTCACCAGCCGCAAGCCCGACGACCTGCCGGCGTTCAACCGCGAGGCGCTCAAGGCCTTCGGGTTGCAGGACATCTGAGGTCCCGGGTCCACGGGGATGTGCACCTCCCCGTGGGCCTTCCTACAGCCGGACCTGCGCGTACGCCGCGATGGCGTCGCGGACGTACTCGGCGAACCCCTCGGCGTGCGCGTCGAACTGCGACTTGAACTCCGGCGCGTCGACGTACAGCTGCCCCAACCCGGTGTAGGACTCCCGGTTCGGCGTCCAGCTGCGGCAGATCCACCGGTAGTGCCGGTCGGTCACCTCCAGCGCGCGCGGCGCGTCGACCGCGACACCGGCGTCGAACAGCTCGGCGTAGGCCTCCCCGACGGCCTTCCACTCCGCGGTGAACCCGTCCGCGTCGGCCTTGCTCCAGCCGCGCATCCGGCTCTTGCCGTCGTCGATGTGCCGCTGCACGTCGTCGCCGTAGCGCTCCACCAGCTCCGCCTCGTAGCGGGCCTGGCGGTCGGCGTCGAAGCCCTCGAACAGCTCTTCCATCCCCACGTGGTCACCTCCTTCCAGTTCCTCGATGGTGCGGGAGACGGTCCGCGCCAGCGTCGCCAGCCGCTCCTGCTCGGCGGCCAGCCACCGCGCGTGGTTGCGCAGCACGTCGACCGCCCGGTGCCGCCCGTCCAGGACCTCCGCGACGGTGTCGAGGCCGAGTCCCAGCTCGCGCAGCAGCAGGATCCGCTGGAGCTTGAGCAGCTGCTCGCGCTCGTAGTACCGGTAGCCGTTGCCGCCGATCCACGCCGGTTCGAGCAGCCCGATCGCGTCGTAGTGCCGCAACGTCCGCGACGTCACCTTCGACATGCGCGCCACCTGCGCGATCGACCAGGCCATGACCGTGCTCCCTCCTGCTCCCACGACGGTAGAGGTTGACGCAGCGTCAAGGTCAAGCCGACTGGCAGGATGGGTGGCGTGTGGACCATCGCAGGAACCCTGACGCCCGTGCCCGCGCTGGACCGGCTCGACCTGGTGGCCGGCCCCGTCGCCGCCGCGCTCCGGTCGATGGCGGACGGCTCGCGGCTCGCGGTCGCGGAGATCGACCCCGCGCTGGCCGACACGGCGGAGTTCTGCGCGCAGTACGGCTCGCCGCTGGAGGCGTCGGCGAACTGCGTCGTCGTCGCGGGCAAGCGCGGTGACACGATCCGGTACGCGGCGTGCGTCGTGCTCGCGACCACGCGGGCGGACGTCAACGGCGTGGTCCGGCGGCGGCTGGACGCGCGCAAGGCGTCGTTCGCGCCGATGGACGACGCGGTGTCGCTCAGCGGCATGGAGTACGGCGGCATCACGCCCGTCGGCCTGCCCGCGGACTGGCCCGTGCTGCTGTCGCCCGAGGTGGCCGCCGCGCCGGAGCTGGTGATCGGCAGCGGGATCCGGGGCAGCAAGCTGCTGGTGCCCGGCGAGGTGCTGGCGAAGCTGCCCGGCGCCGAGGTCGTGGAGGGCCTGGCCCGCTAGCGGCCCGTCCGCTCGTCCGTCGGCTTCCCCTCCGTCGGCTTCTCGTCGGCTGGTTACCCGTCGGCCGGTCGCTCGTCCGCCGGTCCGGGGCCTGCCGGCCGCGTGCCCGCCAGGTGCCGGTCGAGGACTTCGCGCGCCTGCTCGGGCGTGAGGTGCCCGATGAGCACGTGCGTGGTCAGGCCGTCGGCCAGCGCCAGCAGCGCGCGCGCCGCCGCCCGGTCGTCGAGGAGCCTGGTGAACACGGCTTCCAGGTCGGCGTAGCTCGTGCGCAGGACGGGCGCGAGCGCGGGGCTCACGGCGGCCTGCGCGACGAACGCGAGCCACACCTTCGCCTCGGCGCGTTCGGGCAGGGCGACGGCGTGGGCGACCTCGGCGGCGGTCCCTCCGGCCCGGCCCAGGACGCGCCGGCCCACCTCTTCGAGAGCGAACCGCAGCATCTCGTCCTTCGTGCGGAAGCACCGCTGCACCGCGCCCATCGACACCTCGGCGCGCGCCGCGACGTCCCGCAGCGTGACGCCTTCGAGGCCGCGCTCGTCGGCCAGCAGGAACACCGCGTCGGTGATCCGCCTGCGCCGGGACTCGTACTCGACCTGCTTGGGCACGGGTGGATAGTATCCGATGCAGTTGCATCGGAACGGGGGCGTCATGTGGGAGTGGACGGCGGCGGAGCAGGCCGCCGCGGTGCGGTCGGGCCGGGTGACGGCGGTCGAGCTGGTGGAGAGCCACCTGGAGCGCATCGCCGCGGTGAACCCCGTGGTCAACGCGATCACGCAGCCGTTGGCCGAGCGGGCGCTGGCGGAGGCCGCGCGGGCCGACCGGGACGGCGCGCGCGGACCGCTGGCCGGCGTGCCGTTCACGGTGAAGGAGAGCATCGCGATCGGCGGCGTGCCGACCACGCACGGCGCGGTGCGGTTCGAGGACTTCGTGGCGCCGCGGGACGCACCACCGGTGGCACGGCTGCGCGCGGCCGGCGCCATCCCGATCGGGCACTCGAACATGCCGACCCTCACCTTGGCGGGCATGCACACCCGCAGCGAGCTGTTCGGCGACACGGTCAACCCGTGGGACCCGGCCGTCACGCCCGGCGGGAGCAGCGGCGGTGACGGCGTGGCGGTGGCCACCGGGATGGCCGCGTTGGGGCTGGGCAACGACTCCGGCGGCTCGGTGCGCATCCCGGCGTCGTTCTGCGGTGTCGCCGGGCTGAAGCCGACCTCCGGGCGGTTCCCCGCCGACCACCGGATCGGTCCGGACGACCCGCCGCTCGGCGCGCAGCTGTTCGTGGTGGACGGGCCGCTCGCCCGGACGGTCGGTGACCTGCGGTCGGCGTTCGAGGTGCTGGCGGGCACGTCGCCGCGCGACCCGCGGGCGGTGCCCGTGCCGCTGACCGGACCGCCCGTGCCGCGCCGGGTCGCGGTCGTGGCCGACCCCGGTGGCACGGGGGTCGACCCGGTGGTGGGGGCGGCCGTCGAGGACGCCGCCGCCGTGCTGTCCGACGCCGGGTACGAGGTGGTCGAGGCCGACGTGCCCGCGCTGGACCAGGCGTTGTCGGCCTACGGGCACATGCTGATGACGGAGTTCGCGCCGAGCTGGCCGGTGGTGCGCACCCTGCTGGGCGCTGAGGGCGACCGGTACATCGGGATGTCGATGGCGAAGGCCGGACCCGTGGACGTCACCGAGTACCTGCGGCTCACCGGCGTGCTGCTGGGTGTGAGGCGGGCGTGGGCGGAGTTCCTGGACCGGTTCCCGCTGGTGCTCGGGCCGGTGTTCACCGCGCGACCGCCGGAACCGGGGCTGGAGTCGCGTTCCCGCGAGGGGCACGACCTGGTGACCGGCGCGATGCGGCTGTGCACCGCGACGAGCTTCGCCGGCCTGCCCGCGGTGGCCGTGCCGACCGGGGTGGTGGACGGGCTGCCGGTCGGCGTGCAGCTGATCGGGCGGGCCTACCGCGAGGACGTGTGCCTGGACGCGGCGGAGGTGGTGCAGCGGGTGGTCACACCGCGTACCCCCGCAGGAAGCCGACCGCCTCGTCGGTGTCGTCCGTGACGAGGATCCACCGTTCGGCCTCCCGGCCGCGGGCGAGCTTGCGCACCAGCGGCGCGGCCGGCACCTCGTCGACCCAGAAGTCCTTGCCCAGGAACACCATCGGCGCGGCCGGGCCGACCGAGCCGTAGTGGTTCTGGCAGTAGTCCTGGAAGACCTCCTGCACGGTGCCCGCGCTGCCCGGCGTGTAGATGATGCCGCCGGTCGCGACGGTGAGCAGGCCCTCCTCGCGGACCGAGTTGGCGAAGTACTTGGCGTGCAGCTCGCACGCCGGGTTCGGCGGCTCGTGGCCGTAGAACCAGGTCGGGATGCCGAACGTGCGCGGCCGGTCGAAGGTGGGCAGGTCGGTCGGGCACGCGGCGATCCAGCGGCCGATGGACTCCGCGTCGACGCCGAACTCCGGCGCGGCGGCCAGGTCCTTCAACGTCGGCTCGTCCACGCCGATCCGCACGCCCAGCGGCACGGCCTCCATCACGCCCGGACCGCCGCCGGTGAGCACGGCGAACCCGGCCTCCCCGAGCGCCGCGCCCAGCTCCACGGCCCGCCGGTAGCCGTCCGTGTCGCGGTGCAGCGCGTGCCCGCCCATCACCGCGACCGGCCGTTCCGGCAGCACGTCGGCCAGCGCCTCGGTGATCGCGTGGTCGTGCAGGCGCTCGGCCAGGGCGTGCAGCGGGTCCGGGTTGTGGCCCCGCGCGCGGGTGTGCCGGTAGATCACGGCGTCCGGGGTGTCGGCGTAGCTGATCGGGTCGTCGGGGTCGAACCCGGCGAACAGCTCGGCCGGCGTGTACAGCCGCGAGCGGTACACGTCGTAGGGCAGGTCGGGGATGGCGGGGAACACCAGCGCCCCGGCCGCCGCCGCACGCCGCTGGGCGACCGGCGAGAGCGTGCAGCCGAGGAACAGCGCGCCGTCCACCGGCACGCGCAGCTCCTCCTCGCCCAGGTCGAGCCCGACGAGCACGGCGTGCCTCAAGTCGGCCGCCGCGCGGACCTGGTCGAGGTCGGTGAACTCGGTGCGCACCGGCGCAGCCTACGGCCGCCGTCCGGGCGGGAGAGCCCGAACGTCAGAAGATGACGGTCTGGTTGCCGTGCACCAGGACCCGGTCCTCCAGGTGCCACCGCAGGCCCCGCGCGAGCACGACCTTCTCGATGTCACGGCCCTTGCGGACCATGTCGTCGATCGAGTCGGTGTGGTCCACCCGGATCACGTCCTGCTCCACGATCGGGCCCTGGTCGAGGTCCGCGGTCACGTAGTGGCAGGTCGCGCCGACCAGCTTCACGCCCCGGCTGCGCGCCTGGTGGTACGGCCGCGCCCCGACGAACGACGGCAGGAAGCTGTGGTGGATGTTCAGCGCCCGCCCCGCCCAGGCCGCGCACACCTCGGGCGGCACGACCTGCATGAACCGCGCCAGCACCACGGCGTGCGGGTCGTGCGCGTCCACCAGCTGCCGCAGCTGCGCGAACGCCGCCGCCTTGGCCTCCGGGTCGTTCGCCGGGAACGGCACGTGGTGGAACGGGATGCCGTGGGCCCGGGTGATCCCGGCCAGGTCGGAGTGGTTGCCGACGACGGCGGACACGTCGACGTCCAGCTCGTGCGACGCCACCCGGCCCAGCAGGTCGTACAGGCAGTGCCCGGCCTTGGACACCAGGATCACCACCCGCCTGCGCTCGCCGCTGTCGGTGACGCGCCACGAACCGGGGTGCGCGCCCAGCTCGCGGGCCACGTCCGCGAACCGGGCGCGCAGCTCGTCCGCGTCGAACGGCAGCGAGTCGGCCCGGACCTCCTGGCGGGTGAAGAACCAGTTGGTGGCCGGGTCGGTGTGGTAGGCGGCCTCGACGATCCAGCCGCCGTGCTCGGCCAGGAACGAGGAGATCCTGGCCACGATGCCGGTGCGGTCCGGGCAGCCGAAGGTGATCACGTAACGTCGTTCAGGCAGGGGCACGACCGAAGTATCTACGGTCGCGGCAGCCCGTCCAGCAGTGACCTGTCACCTGATGTGATGGCCCCGGTCGGCCGGCCCCACGCCGCCCGGTACAGCGCGTCGGCGGTGCCCGCCACGGTGGCGTCCTCGTCGGTCCCCGAGTCGGTGACCGGACCCACCTCCGGCGGCAGGCCCGGCGTGAGCCGCACCTCCCAGGCCCGGCCCGCGTCCGCCGCGTGGAACAGCACCCGGCCCGCCCGCTCGACCGGCCTGCGCCGGGAGACGTGGGACAGCATCCAGGTCAGGTACTCGTCCACGCCGTCGGCCGCGAACTCCACGTCGAACAGCAGCGACGGCACCTCCGCGCCGTGCAGCGCGTGCTCGGCGTCCAGCCGGTGGATCGCCGTCTCGTGCGCCTGCCGACGTGACCAGAAGGCGAAGGTCTTCGGCCCGACGAACGACCACGCGGGCGTGTTCGACGTGGTGCCGGCCAGGGTGTCGGCCAGCTCGTCGAACCTCTTGTCCCACCACCCGAGCAGCTCGTCCCAGTCGGCGGGGCGGTCGTCCGGGCGCGGCCGGTCGGCGTCCGGGGGCGTGCGCAGGGCGTTCAACGCCCAGGAGTGCGTGCGCCCCACGTGGTCGACCAGGTCCCGCACCGTCCACTCCGGACAGGTCGGCACCGGCGCGTCCGGCCCGGCGGCCACCGCCGCGGCGCGCAGGGCGGTGTAGTGGGTCCTCAGCTGCTGCACGAAGTCGGCGTGGTCCACTCCGCACAGCCTAGGCACTCACCACGTCCCAGGGCAGGGTGAGCTCGCCGAGCCGCCACCGCTTCCGGTCGTCCAGCACCGGCCAGCCGCGTTCCGCGAGCAGCCGCACGGACTCCACCCACCTGGCCCGCGGCCCGTAGGGCGCGAACGGCGCGCACGTCGCCCAGCACGCGTCCAGCTCGCTGAGCAGCGCGTGCACCTTCTCGCCCGGCACGTTGTGGTGGATCAACGCCTTGGGCAGCCGCTCGGCCAGGTCGCCCGGCGTCTCCAGGTCCGCGGGCAGGCACGACAGCGTGAACGTCCGCGGGCCGTCGGCGGTCAGCGCCACCCAGCAGCAGCGGCGGCCGATCTCGTCGCACGTGCCCTCCACCAGCACGCCACCGGGCGCGAGGCGGCCGACCATGGTGTCCCACGCCTCCGCCGCCTGTTCCTCGGTGTACTGGCGCAGCACGTTGAACGCGCGCAGCAGCACGGGACGGGCGCCGGCCAGCTCGAACCCGCCGCGCCGGAAGTCCAGCCTGGGCGGGTCCGCGACCTCCTTGCCCGCCGCGACGCGGTCGGCGTCCAGCTCCAGCCCGAGCACGCGGACGTCCGGGTTGACCGCGCCCAGCCGGGCCGCCAGCTCGACCGTGGTGATCGGGGACGAGCCGTAGCCGAGGTCGACCACCAGCGGCCGGTCCCCGGAGAGCAGGTCGCGGTAGGTGTGCGCGACCCACCGGTCGACCCGGCGCAGGCGGTTCGGGTTGGTGGTGCCCCTCGTGGGCAGGCCCAGCGCGCGGGCCCGGCCCGCGGCTAGGCGCGGCGTGCGAGCCATTCGGCGGTGAACTCGGTTTCCTTGTCCAGCAGCTGCGCGACCTGGTCCGCGATCAGCGCCTCCAGCTTGCCGCCCATGATCGGGATGCCCACCTTGACCTGGCCGGTGAGGGTGAGTTCGCTCCCACTCGCGGTGTCGACGAGCGTGATCGTGCCGTCCAGCCGGCCCGGGACGCCGTTCAGCGTCACCTCGACCGTGCCGGTGCGACCGGCCTCGGTCCACGACTCGGCGCGGTCGATGACGAGGTCGCCGCCGAGCAGGCCGCGGGCCACCGAGGGCAGCTTGTCGGCCGGCACACCCTGCCTGAGCTGGTAGGACGTGGTCTGGTCGGTGGTGGTGAAGGCGACCAGCTCGGGGTTCGTGCCGCCGAGGGCGGCGAGCCGGTCGCGCAGGTACGTCTGGTCCACCAGCGCTGCGTACACGTCCCGCGCGGGCCGGGGGGACGTGGTTCGGTGCTCGATGCGGCGTGCCATGTCGCGGAGGCTACCGTTCTTGCTCGTGACCACCCCGCCCTCCAGTGCCCGTGTGCCGCTGGCCGAGTGCACCACGCTGCGGCTCGGTGGCCCTGCGACGAGGTTCACGCGCGCCACCACAGCCGCCGAACTGGTCGAGACCGTGCGCGCCCTGGACGCGGACGGCGAGCCGTTGCTGCTGATCGGCGGTGGTTCGAACCTCGTGGTGTCCGACGCCGGGTTCGCCGGCACCGCGGTGGCCGTCGGCACGTCCGGCCGCCGGCTCGACCCGCTGGGCGACGGCCTGGTGCAGCTCACCGTCGAGGCGGGCGAGGACTGGGACTCCGTCGTCGCGGAGGCCGTGGCGCAGGGGTTGGGCGGGCTGGAGTGCCTGTCCGGCATCCCCGGCCTGGTCGGTGCGACGCCGGTGCAGAACGTCGGCGCGTACGGCGTCGAGGTCGCGCAGGTGCTGACGTCGGTCGACCTGCTGGACCGGCGGACGGGTCGGGTGCACCAGGTGCCCGCCGAGGGCCTGGGCCTGGCGTACCGCACCAGCGTGCTGAAGGGCACGGACCACGCGGTGGTGCTGCGGGCGCGGTTCGCGTTGACCGCGGGTGGGCAGTCCGCGCCGATCCGGTACGCCGAGCTGGCCCGGGTGCTGGGCGTCGCGCCGGGCGAGCGGGTGCCCGCGGACGCGGCCCGCAAGGCGGTGCTGGAGCTGCGGCGCGGCAAGGGCATGGTGCTGGACGCGGCCGACCACGACACGTGGAGCGCGGGCTCGTTCTTCACCAACCCGCTGCTGGACGACTCGACGTTGGCCGGGGTGCTGATCCGCATCGCGCAACGCCTCGGGCCGCACGTCGACGTGCCGACGTACCCGGCGGGGCCGGGGTTCGCGAAGCTGTCGGCGGCGTGGCTCATCGAGCGGGCCGGGTTCGGCCGCGGGCACCGCGGGCCCGGCGGCCGGGTGGCGCTGTCGAGCAAGCACACGCTGGCGCTGACCAACCGCGGCGGTGCGACCACCGAGGACCTGCTGGACCTGGCGCGCGAGGTGCGCGACGGTGTGCGGGCGGCGTTCGGCGTGGAGCTGCACCCGGAACCGGTGTTGGTGGGCTGCGAACTGGGGTGATCGCGTGACCGGTGTCGTTGCGGTCGGCGGTGTGGCTGCGCTCGGCGGTGTGGTCGGGGGTGCGGTCGCGGGGGTCGGTGCGGTTGCGGTCGGCGGCGCGGTCGGCGGTGTGGCTGCGGTCGGCGGTGTGGCGGCAGGGTGGGTCGGGTGATCCGGAACACCATCGCGGACTCCGTGGTCAACGGGCCGGTCGTGCAGATCGGTTCGGGCAACGTCACGCTCGCGCTGTCGCGCCCGGGTTACGCGCTGCACTGGGTCGGGACCGCGAGCACGTCGTGGCTGCCGCCGCACCAGCGCACGCCCAGCTACCTGCTCGACACCCGCCGCGAGGTCGTGCCCTACCGGTCGCGCCCGGTCGAGGAGCGGCGGCTGGAGGCCTGGCTGGCCGGTGACGCCCCGATGTCCGTGCTGCTGGTCCACGGCGCGGGTGGGAGCGGGAAGACCAGGCTGGCCAACGCCTTCGCCGGGTTCGCGCACGGGCAGGGGTGGGCGGTCGCGCAGGCCACCGAGTCCGCGTCCGGCGGTGCGGTCGCGGCCGACGGAGTCACCCGGGGTGAGGCCGGGGACGGCGGCGAGCCGGTGCTGGTGGTCGTCGACTACGCGGAGCGGTGGGGTGTGGACGCCCTGCTGCGGATGATCGGCGCGTTGCCGGTGGACTTCCCGGGACGTGCGGTGCGGGTGCTGCTGCTGGCCCGGTCCGGTGCGGCGTGGCCCGCGTTGGCCGACCGGTTGGACCGGCTGCCGTCGGAGTTACCCGAGCCGGTCGAGCTGGGCGACCTGGTGGCGCCCGCCGACCGGCACCGGGCCTTCGCGGACGCGGCGGAGGCCTTCGCCCGCGCCCTGGGCCGGTCCGGGGGCGTCGAGGCCGTCCCGGACCTGTCCGCCGAGGAGTACGGGTCCGCGTTGACGCTGCACATGTCCGCCCTCGCGGCCGCGTACGACGGGCACCCCGGGCTGGCCGACCTGTCCGACCACCTGCTCCGGCACGAGGGCCGCTTCTGGCCGGCCGAGAGCCGGGCCGACGCCGCGGACGTCGTGTTCCTGGCGACCCTGTTCGGTCCGCTGGACACCGAGGCCGCCCGCGACCTGCTGGACCGCGCCGGGGTGAGCGCCCTCCTGGACTGGCACGCCGACCTCTACCCGCCCGCCCCGCGGACCGCGCTCGCGCCGCTGCGCCCCGACCGGTTCGGTGAGGACTTCGTCGCCCGGCACCTCCGGGACCGCCCGCGCGCGGTGGAGCTGTTCGACCGCGTGCCGCCGAACCGGCGCTGCCTCGTCGTCCTGACCGCGGCGGCCGAGCGGCACGAGCACGTGCGCGCGGTGCTGTTCGACCTGCTGGACCGGGCACCGCTGCTGGTCGACGAGGCCGACGCGGCACTGCTGGAGCTGGTGGTCGAGCACGCCTCGGGCGAGCTGTGCCGCCGGCTGCTCGACCACCGCCTCGTCCACCGCCTGGACCTCGCGGACGTCACCATGCGGCTCGCGGAACGGGTGGCGGCCGAGCTGCCTGCCGACAGCGGGGAGGCCGACCGGGCGCACGTGCTGTCGGTCCTGTCGCTGCGCATGCACGTGGCAGGTGACGTGGCCAACGCGGTGGAGCCCGCGCGCGAGGCCTACCGGATCTACGAGTCGCTGGGCGAGCGCACCCCGTCCGGGACGACGTGGGAGACGGCCATGGCCGCCACCAACCTCGGCGGGCTGCTGATCGAGGCCGGGCGGTTGGAGGAGGCGGCCGGACCCGCGGAGCGGGCCTACCGGTTGTTCTCCGACCTGAACCGGCAGGACCCGGCGAACCTGCTGCACCTGGTGGCGGCGATCGACAACCTGGCCAAGCTGGCGAGCGAGCGCGGTGACTTCGACGAAGCCGTGGGTCTGGGTCTGCTCGCGGTGCGGGCGCTGGAGGGTTCCGACCGTCCCGGTCACCGCGCGCACCTCGCCTCGGCCCACAACAACCTGGGCCGGGACCTGTTGCAGGGGGGCGCCGTGAAGGCGGCGGTGTCGCACACCCGGGAAGCGGTCGCGCTCGCCAGGCTCGACGTGGCCGAGGACCGCGCGCCCCACGTGGACAAGCTGGCCCTGTACGTGCGCAACCTCGGTTTCGCCCTGCAGTCCGACGGCGACGAGGCAGGCGCGCTGGCGGCCCTGACCGAGGCCGTCGAGCTGAGCCGCGAGCTGGCCCGGATGACCGTCGCGCGCATGCCCGAGGTGGCGTTCAACCTGGCCAGGTTGAGCGTCGTGGTGGCCAAGCGGGACAAGGTCCGGGCGTTGGAGCTGGTCCGTGAGGCGATCGGCATCCAGCGCCCGCCGGCCGCCTTCCGCCCCGACCGGCACCTGCTCGAACTCGCTGACTCGTCGGTGCTCCTCGCGCTGGGGCAGGTCGGTGCGGGGCCGCCGTCGGACGCCCTGCCCGAGGCGCTGGAGCACGCGTTCTTCGGCGTGCGGGCGTACGACCACCTGGCCCGGCTGGGGACGGTCCGGCGGGAGGACTACATGCCGACCGCGGTGGCGGTGCTGGCCGACGTGCTCGACGCGCTGGGCAGGTCGGAGGAGGCCGCCGCCTTCCGCGAGGGCTTCGCGAGCGCAACGGCCGAACGGCCGAACGGGTGACTGCGTGTGACGAATCCTCACGCCGCGCGTTTCATGGTGGTAGAGGCACCCGTTGGAGGTCGTCATGGCCTGTCCCGACGACGATCGCGCGGCCGTCAGGCCGATCAAGAAGCTGGTTGAGGACGATTTCCTGAGCCGGCCCGGCGTGGTGGGTGTCGACCTCGGCGAGAAGACCGTCGGCGGCCGGACCACCGGCGAGCTGGCGATCGTCGTGTTCGTCCGCCACAAGTGGGCCGCCGCCCAGTTCGCCATCCCGCCCGACGTGCTGGGCGTGCCGACCGACGTGGTCGAGGACACGTTCTGGCCGCACCACACCATCGCGTCGTCGCCGGAGGGGGTCGGCGCGGAGCGGCACGAGTCGCTGGTGGGCGGCATCGGGATCGGGCCGAGCCGGGCCGTCCGGCTCGTGCCGCCGGACGTGCCCGAGGTGGACGACTACGTGGTGGCCGGGACGATGGGCGCGCTGGTCACGCCGAGGCAGCGGCACATGGTGATGGGGCTGACGTCGTTCCACGTGGCGTGCGTGGACGACGCCTGGGCGGTGGGAGACCCGATGGTGCACCCGTCCCGCGTCGACGGCGGCCACCCGGTGCAGGACTGCGTGGGCGTGCTGGCGCGCGCCGCGCTGTCCAGCCGGGTCGACGCCGCGGCGATCATGCTCACCACCCCGCGCGCCCGGCCCGAGGTGGTCGGCCTGGGACCGATCACGGGACGGGCCGAGGCGCGGGTCGGCCAACGGGTGCGCAAGCGCGGCCGCACGACCGCCGTCACCGAGGGCGTGGTGGCGTCCACGGACGCGGCGATCACGCTGGACTTCGGCGTGGGCCTGGGCGTGCGGGTGCTGCACGACCAGATCCGGATCGAGACGCCGCGCTTCGCCGACCACGGCGACTCCGGTGCGGTGCTGCTGGACGACGCCAACCGCGTGGTCGGCCTCTACTGCGGCGGCAGCGCCGAGCGGGGGTTCGCCAACCCCGTCGACCCGGTGCTCGACCAGCTCGACGTGGACCTGATCACCCTCGGTGCACCCGAGCCGCGGAGGCCTGCGCACGGGGCTTGAGCACGATCTGGTCGAGGTTCACGTGCGAGGGCCTGGTCACCGCGAAGGCGATCACGTCCGCCACGTCGTCCGCGGTCAGGGGCGTCACGCCCTGGTAGACGGCGGCGGCCCGCTCGGCGTCGCCCTCGAACCGGTTCACCGAGAAGTCGGTCTCGACCATGCCCGGCAGGACCTCGGTGACGCGGACCGGCTGGCCCAGCAGCTCGCCGCGCAGGGTGCGGTGCAGGGCGGACTGGGCGTGCTTGGCCGAGGTGTACCCGGAGCCGTTGTCGTAGGCCTCGTAGGCGGCGACCGAGGTCACGGTGACGACGTGCCCGTCACCGGAGGCGATCAGCTTGGGCAGCAGGCCCTTGGTGACCCGCAGCGTGCCCAGCACGTTCGTCTCCCACATCCACCGCCAGTGCTCCTCGTCGGCGTCCGCGACGGTGGCCAGGCCGCGCGCGCCGCCCGCGTTGTTGACCAGCACCTTCGCTTCGGGAACGGCCTCCAGGAACGCCTCGACCGACGAAGCGGACGTGACGTCCAGCTCGACCGCGGTGCCCTGGATCTCATCCGCGATAACCTTGAGGCGGTCGACCCGCCGGGCGCCGAGCACCACGTGGAAGCCCTCGGCGGCGAGCCTGCGGGCGGTGGCCTCACCGATTCCCGCACTGGCTCCGGTCACGACTGCGATAGGACGGTTCACACCGGCGATCCTAGGTGTGTGACGCGGATCACTCGCACCGAAAGTCGGGTCGGACGTCCTTCGATCGGGAGGTCGTAACGTGCACAGGAGATTGGCGGCTCTGCTGCTCGGCTTGGCCCTGCTGGCCGGCTGCTCGGCGCAGGTGGAGAAGGGCACGGCGAAGCCGGTCGGCGGCGACAACCCGCCGGTGGCCAAGTTCACCACCGCGCCCGCGGACGGCGCCACGGACGCGCCGGTGAACGCGCCGGTGCAGGTCACCGTGGCCGAGGGCACCATCGACGAGGTCGCGGTGACCAACCCCGAGGGCAAGGCCGTCGGGGGCAAGCTGGCCGACGACAAGAAGTCGTGGTCGTCCACCGAGCCGCTCGGCTACGGCAAGAGCTACACCTACGCGGGCCGGGCGACCGGCACCGACGGCAGGCCCGTCGAGCTGAAGGGCGCGTTCACCACCATCAACCCGGCCACCCAGGTCCGCGCCACGCTGTTCCCCGGCGACGGCCAGACGATGGGCGTCGCGGTCCCGATCAAGGTCGAGTTCGACGCGGACGTCACCGACCGGGCGTCGGTCGAGAAGGCGCTGAGCGTCACCAACTCGGCGAACCTGCAGGGCCGCTGGGCGTGGCTGAGCGCCCGCGAGGTGCACTACCGGCCGGAGACGTACTGGCCCGCGAACACCCAGGTCCACGTCGAGGCGAAGCTGTACGGCGTGCCCTACGGCGGCGGCGCGTTCGGCCGCGCGGACGTGACCAGCGACTTCACCATCGGCCGCAACCAGGTCGTGAAGATCGACACGCCGTCGCACCAGCTCGTGGTGCAGCGCGACGGGCAGACCGTGGCGAGCTACCCGGCGTCGTTCGGCAAGGACGCCGACGCGGAGCTCACCACGCCGAACGGCACGTTCGTGGTCATGCAGAAGGACGCGACCTGGAGCTTCGACAACCCGCGCTACGGCTACACCAACGTGGTCAAGAAGTGGGCGGTCCGGTTCTCCAACCACGGCGAGTTCATCCACGAGAACAACGACAACGCGGGCAACATCGGCAAGGTCAACAGCTCCCACGGCTGCGCCAACCTGCTGGAGGCCGACGCCAAGGCGTACTACGACAGCGCGCTCATCGGGGACCCGGTGGAGGTGACGGGCTCGATCACCACCCTGCCCGCGCAGTTCGACTGGTACGACTGGCAGATCCCCTGGGCCCAGTGGCAGACCATGTCCGCCCTGTGACGACGACAACGGCCTGACCTGCCCGACCCAACCCGAACCGACCCGGCTTGCCGAGGTCGCGCGTGTCCTACGTCCGCGTCGTGCGTGTCCTACGTTCGGAGCGTGCGTGTCCTACGTTGGCGTGCGCTGAGTTGAGCGTTCAGGACGGTGGAGCGCGAGAGTCCTACGTTCAGAGCGCGAGAGTCCTACGTTGGTGGCGCG
>NZ_JBFAAX010000038.1:0-28596 GCF_040639995.1 Actinosynnema sp. NPDC023658
AACTCCTCCGCGGCACCCGGCGACGGCCGTCCCGGCTCGACGTGGTCGATCACCAGCCACCGCCCGTCGTGCGCGCGGACCCGCGGCACCGGTGGGCCGTCCGGCTCGGCCAGCCACCGCAGCGACGCGGCCTCGGCCACCACCGCGTGCGCCCCGTCGTGCCGCTTGACGACGACCCGGTCGCCGTCGGCCAGGTCGACCGCCCACACCGCGCCGCCCAGCGGCCGGACCTCGACGGCCGGCACGCCGGTCAGCCCGCCCGCCGCCCCCGCCGCGGTCACAGCCGCTCGCGCACCCACGCCAGCAGCCCCGGCACGGCCGCTTCCACCATCTCCACCACGCGGTCGAACCCCGGCTCGTCGCCGTAGTACGGGTCGGGCACGTCCACGCCGTCCGCGTCCGGGTCGAACGAGCGCAGCAGCCGGACCCGGTCCGGGTCGTCGACCATCCGCCGCAGCGCCCGCGCGTGCCCGGAGTCGAGCGCGACCAGCAGGTCCGCGTCGAGGTGGTCGTCACCGACCTGGGCGGCGGTGTGCTCGGTGGGGTAGCCGTTGTCGGCCAACGACCTGGCCGCGCGCGGGTCGGCCGGGTCGCCCACGTGCCAGCCGCCGGTGCCCGCGCTGGTCACCTCCACAAGATCACCCAGCCCGGCGCGGCGCAGGTGCTCGCGGAATATGATCGCGGCCACGGGGGACCGGCAGATGTTGCCGGTGCAGATGAACGAGACGGTCAGCGTCACGGCAGGCGAGTCTGCCAGGTCGGCTGTCGCGAGGTGCGCCGGCGAGCGGTGGCCCGCCACGCGCGCGGTTCCCCGGTCACCGGCTCTTGTTGGGGGTTTGACGCATGTCCGGGGTCGTGGTCGCGATCGTCGTGCTGCTCGCGGTCCTGGCGGCCGCCGGGGTGGCGGTGGCGGTGCGCCGCCGCTCGTGGCCGGAGACGCCCGTGTTCGCCCGGCCACGGCCGGTGACCTCACCCGGCGGACCGGTGCCGGATCCCAACGCGGGATTCTTCACCGACCGTGGTCTCTTGTTCCGGAAAAGGTATTTCTTCGTCGGCACGGGGTGCCCTCCGGTGCTGGTCGCTGATTTCTCGTCACTCGACGTGTTGCGTCGGGAACAGCCCGTGCGCATTGCCGCGTACGGCATTCGGGTGTGGTGGTGGTTCGAGGACGGGTTCTACCGGGAAGCAGCCGGCTTTGAGGCCGACGACGTGCGAGCATGGGTGCGTGAGCGGGAACGGGAGCTGCTGGCCCGGCAGGATCGGGCCCGGTTGCTGTCAGCGGCGGAAGAGAGTCTGAGAAAGCGTGATAACGAGTAACGAACTGGCCCGCCTTCCCGAAGCCAAAGGCGTGGGGAATGTGTCGGGAAGGAACGTGAATGAGTCACACCTGGATCGTGCGCGGGGTTCGTCCGTCCATTTCGGAACGGGTGTCCGGGAAGAGGTCTCGGTGGTCCGGGACGAACAGGCCGGGCGGCGACCGGTGGTGATCGAACCGACGCTGTGCCGTGCGGGCCGGGAGGTCCCCTCGGTGGTGCACCTGGTGCTGAGCCTCGCCCTGCTGTTCTTCGCGGTGACCGCCTCGATGCTCTGACCGCCGGAACGGGTCGGCGTCCGGGGGGCGTCCGATCGTCTCAGCGGGCTCTCAGGTCGGGGGCGGGACGATCACCGCGTGTCCACCGTGCGATCGTCAGACCAGCGGCCGTCCGCCGTGCCCTCCATGCCGGCGCTCGCCAGGGCGCTGCCGGAGGTCGAGGACCAGATCAGGGAGCTGGCGACGTCGTCGTCGCTGCCGATCGTGAACACCTTCACCGGCCGCATCACCGGCGCGGGCGGCAAGAGGCTGCGCTCGGTGCTCGTCCTGGCCGGTTCGCTGGCCGTGTCGGGCACGATCACCCCCAAGGCCGTCACCGCCGCCGCGTGCGTCGAACTGCTGCACGCCGGGTCGCTCGTGCACGACGACCTGATGGACAACGCCGAGGAACGCCGCGGCGTGCGCACGGTCAACGCGGACTGGGGCACCGGTCCGGCCGTCCTGGTGGGCGACTTCATGCTGGCCCGCGCCAGCCAGGCCGCGCTGGACCGGATCTCGCCGTTCGCCGCGCGCGCGCTCGCGCGGGCCGTCACCGACCTGGTGGAGGGTCAGGTGCTGGAGGTCGTCGACCTCTACGACGCGCACCGCAGCCCGGACAACGCCCTGCGGTCCATCGAGCTCAAGACCGGCGCGCTGTTCGAGGTGGGCTGCGTGCTGGCCGCGCACTGCGCCGACGCCGACGAGGCGACCACCGCCGCGATGGCCCGGTTCGGCGCGCTGTTCGGCCTGCTGTTCCAGCTCCTCGACGACCTGCTGGACCTCGCGTCCACCGCGCAGCGGCTCGGCAAGCCGGTCGGCAACGACATCCGCCAGGGCGTCTACACGGTGCCGCTGCTGCGGGCGTTGACCGACGACCAGCGCGCGTTGCTGGCCCGACGCGGTCGCGAGCTGACCGACGCCGAGCTGACCGGCCTGCTGGCCGAGCTGCGGCAGACCAGCCTGGTCGCGGACACCCTCGCGCACTGCACGTCGCTGGCCGCGCGGGCGGTGGCCGCGCTGCCGGACCTGCCCGACTCCGAGGCGCTGGGCATCCTGCGCGAGCTGCCGGGCGCCTACCTGGACTGGGCCGCCTCCCAGATGGGGTAGAGCGCGGGCCGGCCGGCGCAGGTCGCCTAGACTCGCGCCGATGACCAGCCAGGATTCCGGCCGGGCGCTGCTGCGCCACCACGGGGACGTCGACGCCGCACCCGGGCTCGTCGACTTCGCGGTGAACGTGCGGGTGCCGGCACCGCCCGCGTGGCTGCGGGACCGGCTGGTGGCCGCGCTCGACGGCCTGGGCTCCTACCCGGCCGCCGCCGCCGACGAACGCGCCCGCGCCGCCGTCGCCGCGAGGCACGGGCGGACCCCCGACGAGGTGCTGGTGCTCAACGGCGCCGCCGAGGGCTTCGCGCTGCTGCCCAACCTGCACCCCGGCCTGGCCGCGGTGGTGCACCCGTCGTTCACCGAGCCGGAGGTGGCGCTGCGGGACGCGGGCGTGCCGGTGCACCGCGTGCAGCTGTGGCCCGAGGACGACTACCGGCTGCGGCCCGACCTGGTGCCCGACGAGGCCGACCTAGTGGTGCTGGGCAACCCGACCAACCCGACGTCCGTGCTGCACCCGGCGGAGGTCGTGGCGTCGCTGAGCCGGCCCGGCCGGGTGCTGGTGGTCGACGAGGCGTTCGCGGACACCGCGCCCGGCGAGCCGGAGTCGCTGGCCGGGCGGGCCGACGTGCCGGGCCTGCTGGTGCTGCGCAGCCTGACCAAGACGTGGGGGCTGGCCGGCCTGCGCGCGGGCTACCTGCTGGGGTCGCCGCTGCTGCTGGAACGGCTCGCGCTGACCCGCCCGCAGTGGCCGGTGGGCAGCCTGGTGCTGGAGGCCGTCACGGCGTGCTGCGAGCCGGCGGCCGTGGCGGAGGCCGAGGCGCTGGCGCGCGAGGCGCGGGAGCACACCGCGCACGCCGTCGCCCGCCTGGGTGACCTGGTGGTCGTGCCGCCGGACGCGCCGTTCCTGCTGCTGCGGGTGCCGGAGGGGCGGAGGGTGCGCGAAGCGTTGCGGCACAAGGGGATCGCCGTGCGGCGGGGCGACACGTTCCCCGGTCTGACCCCCGACCACCTGCGCGTCGCCGTCCGCGCGCCGGAGGAGTTCGACGTGCTGGTGGACGCGCTGCGAGTCGTGCTGGAGGAGTGGTGACGACGCTCGGGGACGTGCTGGCCGCGCTGGAGGCGGTCTACCCGCCCGCGACCGCGGAGTCGTGGGACGCCGTCGGCCTCGTCTGCGGCGACCGCGCCGAACCCGTGTCCAGGGTGCTGTTCTGCGTCGACCCCGCCGAGTCCACAGTGGACGAGGCGGTCGAGGTCGGCGCCCAGCTCCTGGTGGCGCACCACCCGCTGATGCTGCGCGGCGTCACGGGCGTGCCCGCCGACGACCCCAAGGGCGCGCTGGTGCACCGGCTCATCCGCTCCGGCGTCGGCCTCTACACCGCGCACACCAATGCCGACGTGGCCGACCCCGGCGTCTCGGACGCCCTGGCCGACGCCCTCGGCCTGCGCGTCACCGGCCCGCTGGTCCCCGCACCCGAACCGCACTCGCGCACCGGCACCGGCCGCATCGGTGAGCTCGACCACCCCGAACCGCTGCGCGACTTCGCCCGGCGCGTCGCGGACGCGCTGCCCGCGACGGCGTGGGGCGTGCGGGCGGCCGGCGACCCGGACCGGCCGATCCGCCGCGTCGCGGTGTGCGGCGGCGCGGGCGACAGCTACCTGACCGCCGCGGCACGCGCGGGCGTGGACGCCTACGTCACCTCGGACCTGCGCCACCACCCGGCGGGCGAGCACCTGGCCGCGGGCGGACCCGCGCTGGTCGACGTGGCGCACTGGGCCGGTGAGTGGCCGTGGTGCGAGCAGGCGGCGCACGTCGTGCGCACCGCCTTCGGCGGTACCGTCGAAGTCCTCGTCTCGACCCGCCGGACCGACCCGTGGACCGTCGGCGTGACGAGCCGAACAGGAGGATCCCAGTGAAAGCCGATCCCGCCGTGCAGCGCAGGCTGCTCGACCTCGCCCAGGTCGACGCCGAACTGTCGCGCGTCACCCATCGGCGCCGCACGCTGCCCGAGATCGCGGAGATCGCGGAGGCGGAGAAGCAGGTCCGCGCCAAGACGGACGCGCTGACCACCATCGAGACGACCCTGGGCGACCTGGCGCGCGAGGTCAAGCGGCAGGAGACCGAGATCGACCAGGTCCGGGCCCGCGAGGAGCGCGACCGCAAGCTGCTGCAGGGCGGCTCCGTCGGCGCCAAGCAGCTCACCGACCTGGAGCACGAGCTGGCCACCCTCGGCCGCCGCCGCGCCGCGCTGGAGGACGACCTGCTGGAGCTGATGGAACGCCGCGAGGCCGTCGAGGCCGACATCCAGCACGCCCGGGTCGCGCTGGACAAGGCGCAGGAGGCGCTGTCGGACGCGGCCCGCCGCCGGGACAGCGCGCTGGCCGACCTGGAGTCGACCGAGACCAAGCGCACCTCCGACCGCAAGCTGATGACCGGCTCGTTCCCCGAGCCGCTGCTGGCGCTGTACGACCGGGTGCGCACGCACAAGGGCATCGGCGCGGCGCTGCTGCAGTCGCGGCGCTGCGGCGCGTGCCGCATCGAGCTGGACCGCAACGCGTTCGCCAAGGTCAAGGAGTCCGCGGCGGACGAGGTCATCCAGTGCGAGGAGTGCGGCGCGATCATGGTGCGCACCGGGGAATCGGGTCTGTGAGGGTCGTCGTCGAGGCCGACGGCGGCTCCCGCGGCAACCCCGGGCCCGCCGGGTACGGGGCCGTGGTGCTCGACGAGTCGGGCGCGGTGCTGGCCGAGCGGTCCGCGGGGATCGGCGTGGCCACCAACAACGTCGCCGAGTACCAGGGGCTCATCGCGGGGCTGCGCGCGGCGGCGGAGGTCGGCGCGTCCGCCGTGGACGTGCGGATGGACTCCAAGCTCGTGGTCGAGCAGATGTCGGGCCGGTGGAAGGTCAAGCACCCGTCCATGCAGCCGCTGGCCGCGGAGGCCCGTGAGGCGGCGCGCGCGTTCGACCGGGTGGCTTACGAGTGGATCCCGCGCGAGCGCAACCGGCGGGCCGACCGGCTGGCGAACCTGGCGATGGACGAGCAGGCGGGCGTGCCCAGGACCGATCCCGCGGCTCGGCCGTCGGAGACCCGCCAGACGGAGACCCGGCCGGGGGCACGGCAGTCGGAGGCCCGGCCGGAGCAGCGGTTGGCGGACTCGGCGGTCACCTCACCCGTGTCGTGGACCGGCGCGGTCGGTGAGCCGACCCGGCTCTACCTGCTGCGGCACGGCCAGACCGAGCTGTCGGTGGCCCGCCGCTACTCCGGGCGCGGCAACCCGCCGCTGACCGACGTCGGCCGTGAGCAGGCCGAGGCCGCGGCCCGCCGGTTGGCCAAGGTCGAGGGCCTGACCGCGGTGGTGTCGTCGCCGCTGGGGCGGGCGCGGGAGACGGCGGGGGCCGTCGCGGAGGCCACCGGCGCGGAGCTCTCGTGGGACGACGACCTGATCGAGACCGACTTCGGCGCGTGGGAGGGCCTGACCTTCTCCGAGGCCGCCGAGCGCGACCCCGACGTGCACCGGCGCTGGCTGGGCGACCCGTCCGTGCCACCGCCCGGCGGCGAGAGCTTCGACCAGGTGCACCACCGGGTGCGGCGGGCCCGCAACGGCATCGTGTCCCGCTTCGGGGGCGCGAACGTCGTCGTGGTCAGCCACGTCACGCCGATCAAGTCGCTGCTGCGGATGGCGCTGGACGTCGGCCCGTCGCTGCTGTTCCGGCTGCACCTGGACCTCGCGTCGCTGTCGGTGGTCGAGTTCTACCCCGACGGCCTCGCCTCCGTGCGGCTGGTCAACGACACCTCGCACCTGGGCTAGCCCCGAACACCCCGGGCTAGCCCGCGGGCCGCAGGCGGGGGCGCTCGCGTCGGAACCGGGCGTCCTCGACCGCGAGGGCGAACCGGTCCACCGCGTCACCGATGGCGACCGCGGCCCTCGGCGCGATCGTCCCGCCGTCGATGTCGGAGTCCAGCACGAATTGACCGCGCAACACGGAATCCGCGCCTTTGCTCGCGAGCAGCGGGTTCAACGCGTAGTCCATCGCGACCAGGAATCCCTGGCTGCCGCCGGTCGCCAACGGGAGGATCACCCGACCGCGCAACGCCTTCTTCGGCAACAGGTCGACCAGCGCCTTGACCAGACCGCTGTAGGCCGCGCGGTAGACCGGGCTGGCGACGACGATGCCGTCCGCGCGCAGCACCGCGGCGACCGCGTCACCGATCTCCGGGTCCCTCAGGTCCTCGGTGAGCAGCGGCAACGTCGGGAGTTGGCGGACGTGCAGGGTCTGCACCCCGTACCCGGCCGCGCGCAGCAACCCGTCCACGTGCGCGACGAGGACGCCGGTCCGGGACGTCGGTGAAGGACCGCCGGAAATCATCAGAATGGAGGACATGGATCGCTGACACCTTTCGGGAAAAGGCTCTGGGTACGAGGTAAAAACTGTCAGCGACAACAGATCGCGGCGGCGGTGCGGCCGAAGTCGACGTGCCGGCGGCGGGTGAGTCCCCCGATTCCTGCCATGGTTGCGAGTAGAGCAGCAAGCCCACATCACGACAAGGTTTCGCACACCTGGTTCCACAGCCTGGGAACCCGCCGGTACCCTGGTGCCCGCGGATGAGTCGGCAGGGCGGCCGCGTCGACGGGTCCCCCGGGACCCGCCGCCGAGGAAAGTCCGGACTCCACAGGGCAGGGTGGTTGTCAACGGCAACCAGGGGCGACCCTCGGGACAGTGCCACAGAGAACAGACCGCCCCGGTGCGAGCCGGGGTAAGGGTGAAACGGTGGTGTAAGAGACCACCAGCGTCCCCGGTGACGGGAACGGCTAGGTAAACCCCACCCGGAGCAAGGCCAAGAGGGTGCCGCGAGGCACCTGCGCAGGCGTTCGAGGGCTGCCCGCCCGATGCCTGCGGGTAGGCCGCAAGAGCCTGCCGGCGACGGCAGGCCGAGATGGATGGCCGCCGAACGGGACCGCCGCGAGGCGCCCGGGAACAGAATCCGGCTTACGGTCCGACTCATCCGCCCCTTCCCGCGTCCGACCGCGCCCGTTCGGCCGGACGCGTTCCGCCGCGGTGCCGACCTGGGTGTCCGCCTGTAGATCCCTTGTCGCGCAACGGTGTTACACAAGTGGGGCCGTTCGAGTGGTTGTCGGTATCAACCCCCTCCGGCGTGAGTCCTCCCCGCAGACCGCGGGCCCTGCCCCGCGGTACCACGAGGAGGGGAAACCATGTCCACCACGAGACGGCGAGCCACCACCTGGCTCGCCCTGACCGGCCTGACGGCCGCGGCGGCCATCACCGGGTCCGCCGCCACCGCCGCGGCCGCACCGGCGGAGCTGCCGGTGTACGAGGTCCGGTCCACCGGCCTCACCCCGGACCAGGCCGCGGCCCTGCAACGCGCGTTCGGCCTCAAGGACGTCCAGCGCGCCGAGGACGGCTCGGTGTCGTTCGCCGACGAGGCGACCTACTTGCGCGTGCCCGGCCTGGACAGGGGCGCGGGCAAGCCGGACGAGGACGGCGCCGGCACCACGCTGACGGCGCTCGACCTCGACGCCCTGCAACGGCTGCGCGCCATCCCGGTCGAGGACGCCACCAAGAAGGCCCTCGAAGCCCTGCGCGGGGCCGGGCTGCTGCCCGGCAACGCCACCCCCACCGCCCGGCAGACGACGTTCGAGGTCGTCGACGCGGGCGAGAAGCCCGTGCTCACCGCACCGCTGGACACCGCGGTGTCGTTCGCCTTCACCCTCGACGGCGTGCCGCTGGAGGGGCCGGGCGCGAAGCTCCGCGTGGCGTTCGACGGGCAGGGCGCCGTCACGGGCCTCACCCACAGCACGCGTGACGTGGTGAAGTCGGGCACCGTGCCGGTGCTGACCCTGGACGAGGGCCGGGACCGGTGCGCCGAGGTCTTCGGCACGAGCGTGCGGCCGACCACCGTGTCGTACGTGTACGAGGCGCCCGCGCTGGCGGAGAAGGTCGGTCGGCTGGAACCGGGTCTGCGGTGCGAGGGCCTGAACGCCGACGGCGCGGAGGTCCAGTCGGTCATCGTGGGCGCGGCCGTGGACGCCCGGCTGCCGCAGCCGGGCGAGGGTCAGCCGCCGCGCGCGGAGACCGCGTTCAGCCCGCAGTGGACCAACCGGGTCGACGTCGGCAGCGAGGGCACCGGCCCGTGCTCCGGCCTGCCGTGGACGGGGAGCAACCTGGCGTCGTTCAACAACAGGTTCACCGCCGCGGGCGTGCCGGTGCAGTTCAGCTGGCTCAACCAGAACGCCTGGGAGCGCGACTTCAAGGACCCGGTGTTCGCGGGCGGCCAGGACCAGCTCTACGCCGACGACGTCGACCTGACGTACTGGCAGGGCCACGGCTCGCCGACCGGCTTCTCGTTCGCCGGGTGCAGCAGCAACACCGACACGTTCCTGTCGAACAACGACGCCCGGTGGGGCAACCGCGACGTCGAGTGGATGAGCCTGTTCACCTGCTCGATCCTGAAGGGCTCGTCGGGCGGGCAGAGCTGGGCGACGCGCTGGGGCCGGGCGTTCCGCGGCCTGCACCAGATCAACAGCTTCGACACCGTGTCGTACCACAGCGCCGTGCACGGCGGGAAGTTCGCCAACTACCTCGTGCGGACGCCGTTCCTGTTCTGGAACCGGCCGATGAAGGTCCGCGACGCGTGGGCGCAGGCGTCGATCGACACCCAGCCGGCGTCCGTGACGTGGTCGACCATGGGCCCGATCGGCTCCGGCGGGCTCGCCAACTTCAACGACTACTTCTGGAACAAGGGCCCGGTCGGCCCGGACACCCTGCCGACCAACGGCTACTGGCGCATCTCCGGGTCCAGCTGACCCGCACCGCGTGACCGAGGGGTCCCTTCCGCGCCTGGGGGTGGGAAGGGGCCCCTTCGCGCCGTCCGGGTGCGCTGAGCGTTCAACTCGGGTGTCCTGGACGTAGGACTCTCGCGACGTGAACGTAGGACTCTCGCGGTCCGGAGGTAGGACACGCGGGCTAGGCGCGGCGGGAGGGGCGGCCCGGCGGCATGCGGAACACCGGGCGGAAGGCCTCGCCGTTGTTGTAGCGGCGCTCCAGCTCGGCCACGTAGGCCTCGACGGCCGGGTTGACGATGTCGGCCAGGCTGCGCACTCCCGCAGTCGCCTCGTACGCCGCCAGGTAGGTCGCCGCCGCCCGCGCGCGGGCCAGCACGTCCTGGTCGAAGTTGACCGTCCGCTGCACCCGCCGCCCGGTTTGTCGGTCCCCACCGGTAACCTGATCTTCGCCCGAGACGGTGACGGAGACGGTGATCTCGTTCACTCCGGTGGCTGGTTCGGGCACGGCCTCGGGCGGCTGGGTCATCGGCGAGCCTCCTCGGCTTCGTCACGTCGGCACACGGGCCGTTCGGGTGCCCGCCGCTCGGCCGGACGGGGGAGTCGAGGTGCCCGGCGGGAAGTGGGCTTGAGGTCGTGCACACTGTGCGTGACCAGGGGGTTCGCAGTCGGGTGAACTATCTCAGCAATCGGGAGAATCCGGGGACGTCGGTTCTCCACCGGCTTCCCCCCAACCATGATGTTCGTGGTCAGATTAGACGTAATCCACTGCCAGGGGAACGGTTCTTGATCTACGCACCGCTGATCGCCAGATACACCTGGTGACGAAGACGTGTTCTACTCGATAGCGCACCAACCGGACGGGCACCCCTCGGCCCGCCCGGCGAAGTCCTGCGTACTCAGGAGTACGAGATGACCGCCTTGACCCTGGTAACACTCGCCCAGCAGCCGCCCGCCCTGGGCACAGGCGGGGTGCGCCAGTGGATCCTCGACAACCTGGTCCCCCTGCTCTTGCTGACCGTCGCGGTCCTGCTGCTCTGGCTCGGCGGCGGCAAGGGCGACAACGCGGGGGTCATGCGCCGCCTGGGCGGCGTCATCATCGCGTTGGCGATCATCGGACTGGCCGTGACCACGAACGCGGGCGCCAACATCGGCTCGTGGATCGCGGGCCTGTTCACCGGCGGGTGACCCTTGCGGGTACGCACTGACGACGAGGTCTACCGGGTCGACGCCGTCTGGCTCGGCCCGCCCAAGGCGACCTTCCCGTGGCGTGCGCGTTACGTCGCGTGGGGTGTCGGCATCGTGGTGTTCCTGCTGGTCACCGCTGTCCAGCGCCAGCTCGGCTTCGGTTTCGACTTCATCAACACCGGCTGGGGCTTCGTGGTCACAGTCGCGCTGACCAGGTTCATCTGCGCCCGGATCAGCCACGAGCGCCCGCTGTCGTCGGTGATGACGATGTGGGTGCGCGAGCTGACCTCGCCGCGGGAGACGACGTCGGGTCGGGGTGGCGCGGCCAGCGCCGCCCGGATCCGGGTCAACCCGCAGCGCCCCCGCAGGCGTCAGAAGAAGGTGGCGAAACGCGCGAGCGCCGCCACCCGATCCCAGCACCGCACGCAGCAAGACCGCCGTCAGAAGGAGGTGCGCGGTGTTCGGACGCCGGCGTGACCGTGACCGACGATCCGCTGCGCACGTGGCCCAGCACGCCGCCGCCGCGCGCGACGACCGCAAGGTCTACAGCAAGAGGGGTCGCCGCCTGCCGGGCGAGCAGTCGGTGCCGAGCTACACACCGTCGATCGCCGCCCGCAGCATCGACGGCCACCTGCTGCGCACCGGCCAGGAGGTCTACGCCTGGTACCGGCTCGCGCCGCAGCGCTGGTCGTTCCGGTCGGACTCGCAGCGCCAGGACCTGATCGCGGCGATCGCGGGCCAGTACGCCGAGCTGCAGGGCCGCTGGATGCACCTGCGCGTGACGACCCGGCCCTACCCGATCCGGATGTGGGCCGAGGCGCACGTGCACAACGCCGTGCGGCGGCTGCCCGACACCCCCGGCACGCTGAGCTTCGACGACTACATGGTCGGCGAGCAGCAGCAGCTGATGGGCCGGTCGATGGCGGAGAAGGAGGTCTACCTCGGCGTCCAGGTGCAGACCCGCAACATGATGGACCGCGCGGTCGAACGCGCCGCCCCCGTGCTGCGCAAGGTCTTCCCGGACGCGGTGGACGCCGAGCTGGTCGCCATCGAGTCCGAGATCGACCACCTCGACCAGGTGATCGGCTCCGCGGGCCTCGAGGGCCGGCCGGCCACGGCCGAGGAGATGTCCTGGCTGATGCACCGGTCGTGCTCGCTGGGCCTGCCCGCGCCGCGCAACCTGCCCGCCGTGCCGGGTGCGCCGTGGGAGCCGGAGGACCTGGCGTCGTTCACCGACGCGGCGGACTTCCACCAGGAGCCGTACTCCCCGACGGTCACCGTCCGGGGCCGCACCGGCTCGAACGCGGGCATCAAGCGGCACGTCGCCGTGCTCACCGTGGGCCTGATGCACGGCCTGCAGATCCCCGAGCAGGACGACCCGTGGGTGCAGCGCTCGGACCGGCTGCCCGCCGCGGTGGAGTGGTCGGCGCGGATCTACGTGCGGCGTCCCGAAGAGGTCTCCGGCGAGCTGCAGCGGCAGATGAGCAAGGTGCGCTCGCAGGTGCGCCACTACACCGACGAGCACGAGCTGGACCCGCCGCAGTCGTTGGCGCGGCAGGCGTCGCGGGTGCTGGAGATCGACGACGAGATGACGTCGGGCTTCACCGCGCTGGGCACGCGGGTGCGCAGCTGGTGGCGGCTCGCGGTGTCCGGGCCGACCGAGCGCGAGGCGCTGCGCCTGGCCCAGGGCCTGCTCGACCTCTACAAGCCGAAGGTGGCCATCGAGCACCCCGAGGCGCAGTACGCGATCGCCCGCGAGTTCATCCCCGGCGAGCCGCTGTCGTCCTCGGCCTACCTGCGCCGCGGCTCGGTGCTGTGGGCGGCGAGCGCCGTCCCGACCGCCACCGCCGAGGTGGGCGACCGGCGCGGCATCCTCCTGGGCGAGACGGTGACGGCGACCCGCCGCCCCGTGGCCTGGGACCCGTGGATGGCGCAGGAGCTGCGCGACTCGTCCGGCCTGACCGCGATGGTCGCGGGCCTGGGCGCGGGCAAGTCGTTCCTCGGCGGCGGCATCGTCTACAAGACGCTGCGCGCCGGGGCGCACTGGACGCTGCTCGACCCGTCCGGCCCGCTGGCCGCGCTGTGCGAGCTGCCCGAGCTCAAGCCCTACGCCCGACCGATCAACCTGCTCAACGCCCAGGCGGGCATCCTCAACCCGTACCGGGTGGTGGCCGAGCCGCAGCTCGACCACTTCATGGACGAGGAGGACCCGGAACGGGCCTGGCGGCGCGAGCGCGCGCTGGCCGCGGCCACCCGCCGACGCCTGGTGCTGGACGTGCTGTCCGGCCTGCTGCCGTACGAGGTGGCCCGGCTGCCGCAGACCCGGATCGTGCTGCTGCGCGCGGTCCGCACGGTCGGCGGCCGGCCCGACGCGCACCCCGGTCTGGTGTTCGAGGCGCTGCGCCGGGACGCGAGCGAGCACCACGAGCACGCGGTCGTCGTCGCGGACTTCCTCGACGAGATGCGGGAGCGCATGTCGCTGCTCATCCCCGAGCAGGACGCCGACCCGTACAACGAGGCGCGCGACGACCGGCTGACCGTGCTGACCATGGCGGGCCTGAACCTGCCGAAGGACGGCGTGGGCCGCGAGCACTGGACGGACGCGGAAGCGCTCGGCGTGGAGATGCTGAACCTCGCCGCGTGGCTGACCCAGCGGTCGATCTACGAGCGGCCCAAGGACCTGCGCAAGGGCGTCTGGATCGACGAGGCGTTCTTCCTGTCCGAGGTCCCGACCGGTCGCGTGCTGATGAACCGGTTCGCCCGCGACTCCCGCAAGTGGAACGTCCGCGTGCTGCTGTCGTCCCAGATCCCGGCGGACTTCCTGAAGATCCAGGGGTTCGTCACCCTGCTCGACTCGGTGTTCGTCGGCCGGTTGGACGACGACAACGCCCAGGCCGACGCGTTGCGGCTGCTCAAGGTGCCGGTGGGCGCCGGCTACGAGCAGGTCGTGGCGTCGCTGGGCCGCCGTCCCGGCGGTGTCCGCACCAACGTCGAACGCGACCGCGCGCCGCGGCAGTTCATCTTCGGCGACGGCGCGGGCGGCGTGGAGCGGATCCGGGTGGACTTCTCCGGACCGCACCTGGAGCACCTGCGCAACGCGCTCGACACCACGCCGGACGCCCTGCGCGAGGGCGCGGACTCGACCGAGGTCGAGGTGTCCTCGCCGCCGCAGGACCCGTTCGCCTACGCCGAGCAGTACAGCGACGAGTACGACGACGAGCTGGCGGCCGACCTGGAGGTCGGGTTGACCGACGAGCTGGTCGACTCGGCGCACGGCGAGGGAGGAAACCGCCGACCGGGCCGGGAAGGGACCGCATGACCATCCTCGTCCTGGTGGCGCTGGTCGCCGTCGCGCTGCGCGCGCGACGGCGTTTCAGACACGCCCAAGAGCACGCGGTGGCCGTCGGCAAGCCGAGCCGCGCGCGGTGGCGCGCGATGGCCGTGGTGGTCGCGATCGTCGGCCTGCAGGTGGTCGTCGGCGCGATGCCGGCCCAGGCCGCGCCGTGCGGTGAGGCGCCGAACCCGGAACGGCCGGGGTCGGGCATGGTCGGCGCGGTCGACCCGCCGATCGGCAACGGCCTGCCGGAGACGCCGTACCTCAACTACGGGTACGCGGGCATGGTCTGGCACACCTACCAGGAGAAGTGCCTGGTGCCCAACGCCACCCCGGTGCTGGACACCTGGATGGGCAACCAGCTGTTCAACGTCGGCAAGAACATCGTCGGCGCGACGAACGCCCTGCACTACACCGTCGTCGGCCAGGGCCTGCTGCAACCGCTGGACGAGGCGGTGAAGGGCGGCGTCCAGCGCGTCTACGACAACGTCTACCTGCGCTGGTTCGGCCTGGTCGCGCTGATCCTGGCGGTGCTGATGTTCCGCCAGATCTGGCAGGGCGACCTGGCGTCGATCAGCAAGCGCGGGTTGTGGGCGCTGGCCGCGATGTGGCTGGCGACGTCCACCCTGGCGCTGCCGCAGTTCTACGACCTGCTGGACAACACGTTGGTCACCAAGACCTCGGAGATCCAGGCCGGGTTCATCAGCGTCGAGCCGGGCCAGGACCAGCTGGACGTGCTGCCGTCGCGGCTGCACGACTCGGTGGTCTACCAGAGCTGGCTGCGCGGCGAGTTCGGCTCGCCCGAGGCGCCGCAGGCCCACGACTTCGGCCCGAAGCTGCTGGGCGCGCAGGCGTGGACGGTGCAGGAACTGGCCGACCACAAGGACGGCGACCAGGCCGCGCTCGACCGCAAGAAGGCCGAGTACAAGGACGTCTACGCGCAGCTCGGCGCGTCGAAGGGCTACTTCAGCGGCGAGGACGGCGGCCGCACCGGCGCCGGGTTCCTGTCGCTGCTGCAGGCCGTCGCGTTCTCGTTGTTCCAGCTGTTCGCGAAGGCCGCGGTGCTGCTGGCGCAACTGCTGCTGCGGGTGTTCACGTTGGCGGGCCCGCTCATCGGCCTCGTCGCGCTGATCCACCACGACCTGCTGCGCAAGGTCGCCCGCGCGGCGGCCGTGACGGTGTTCAACGTGCTGGTGCTGGCGGTGCTGGCGGGCACGCACGCGCTGCTGCTCCAGGCGATCTTCAACGCGAGCGGGTTGACGCTGCTGACCAAGGCGCTGCTCGGGTTGATGCTGACGCTGGTGTGCTTCGTGGTCGGCAAACCGCTGCGCCGGATGTGGCAGATGGTCGAGATGTCCGTCGGCTCCGCGAGCAGCGCGCTGCCGATGCGCGGCGGCGTCCTGTCCCGGCTGCGCAAGCGCAGGGAGGGACCGTCGCCGCAGGAGGAGTTCTGGGACACCGTGCGCGACGCGGACCCGGACGGCCCCGAGGTGCCGCAGCGCGACCGGCGGCGGGTGCGGCCCGAGGCGGCCAACCCGGTGGCGGCGACCGCGCAGCGGTTGGACCGGGCCGGCAACAGCGTGGGCGAGCTGGGCGTCGGCGTCAGCGGGAACCGCACGGCGGCGCTGCCCTCCGGCGCGCACGGCGGTCCGGCGGCGCTGCCGTCCGGGCGGTCGCGGGTGGTCGACGCGCCGCCCATCGCGGACCGGAACTACGACCGGCTCGACGAAGCGGTCCTGGTGCCGTCGCGGGTCGGCGGGACCGGTCGGGTCCTGGACGCGCCCACCGTGCCGGGGCCGCGACGCGCGGAGACCGAGGTCGTGGCCGGACGACAGGTCCACGTGATCTACCGGCCGTCACGCGGCCTCGAGGTCAGGGACAGCTGATGCCGATCCGCACCAATCGCGGCCGCGCGGCCGTGTACCGACGCCTGTGGGGCTGGCCGTTGCGCTCGCCCCGGCACCTCGGCGCCACGATCATCGGCGTGGTCGTGCTGATCACCGTGATCAGCACGGTGATCCCGGCCGTGCTCAAGCCGCGGACCGGCGGTGGCGGCCAGGCGGGCACCACGTCGACCGTCGTGACCGGCGGCAGCGGCGGCAACCAGATCGGCGTGCTGCCGACCGTGACGTCGACCCCGTTGCCCACCAAGGCGTCGAGCCCCACGCCCGCACCCAGCTCGGCGCCGGTCAACGCGGACGCCCGGCTGGTGGCCGACATGTGGGTGGACGCGTTCAGCTCCTACCAGGCGGGCAAGACGACCAAGGAGAAGTGGCTGGCCGGGCTCAAGCCCCACACGTCCGACGAGCTGTTCCCTCGGTTGGCGTCGATCGAACCGGCGAACGTGCCGGTGGTGATCGACCAGCCGCTCAAGCCGATCAAGTCGTTCACCGAATCGGCGGAGTTCGAGGCGCAGCTGGAGGAGGGGAAGCTGATCGTGACCGTGGTGAAGCTCCCCGAGGGTTGGCGCGTGCACGAGTTCGACAAGGTGGGCTGAGATGCTGAAGATCGGGCTCGTGGTCACCGCGGTGGTCGCGGTCGTCGTCGTGACCGTGACCAACGGCGTGTCGACCGTACTCAAGGAGAACACCCCGTCGGAGGAGGCCGCCGGCATCCGCATGGCGAGCTGCAACGCCTCGCTCGGCCCGTGGCAGGCCGGCGCCGAGGTCAGGGGCCGCTCGGAGGCGGACCGCCTCACCGACGAGCAGCGCACCACCGTCGCGAACATCATCTCCATCGGTCGCAAGCGCCAGCTGCCGCCGCTGGCCTGGCAGGTCGCCATCCAGGCGGGCATGACCGAGTCCACCCTGCGCAGCCTCGACTACGGCGACCGCGACTCGCTGGGCATCTTCCAGATGCGCCCGTCGATGGGTTGGGGCACGCCGCAGCAGGTGACCGACCCCGAGTACGCGATCAACAAGTTCTACGACGTGCTGCTCAAGCTGCCCGAATGGCAGGAGCAGCGGCCCGGCGACTCGGCCCAGGACGTGGAGCGGTCGGCCTTCCCCGACCGGTACCACAAGTGGGAGGCCATGGCCGCGTTCCTGATCGGCCAGGAGGGCGACGTCAGCGACCCCGCCGGGTGCGGCGAGGGCGCGGGCGACTACCTGCTCGCGTCGAACGCGGCCGGCACCGCGATCGAGTTCACCAAGGCCCAGCTCGGCGAGCCCTACCTGTGGGGCGGCAACGGGCCCGACCAGTGGGACTGCTCCGGCATCCTGGTCAAGGCGTTCGCGGAGGCCGGCGTGAAGATCCCGCGGGTGGCGAACGACCAGTACATGTCCGGAGGCGCGTACCTGCCGGTGCGCGAGGCCAAGGCCGGTGACCTGATCTTCTGGGCGACCGACCCGGCCGACCCGGTCACCGTCCACCACGTGGCGATGTACCTGGGCAACGACGAGTACATCCACGCGCCGCAGACCGGTGACGTGGTGAAGATCAGCAAGATCAACTGGGATTACCACGAGTTGATGCCGCTGGCCGTCCGGCCGGGCGTGTAGGGAGGCACGACGGTGTTCAACCACGAACCGATCCAGCGCCACGCCGGGCCGCCCGCGTCGAGCACGCCGACGCGGGACTACCTGAACACCCGGCCGCCGGGCACCGACCAGTCCTACGCGGTGCTGCCGCGGTCGCTGGTCGAGGCGATGCCGCTGCCGTGGCAGCAGCAGATGGCGCACCTGCTGGCCGAGTTCCACCGCGCGTACGCGCACCTGAACTGGCCGGTGTACCGGGTGGTGCCGTCCAGGGTGGAGCGGCTGGTCGACCTCGACGAGGACCAGCTGGCCGAGGTGGGCGCGATCGTGGAGATCGACTCGGACGGCGAGCTGGTCTACCGCGACCGCAGCGGCGCGCTGATCACCGACGCGGAGCACCGGACGGTGCTGGTGTCGGTGCTCGACCCGATCCCGGGCGAGTACGCCAACGCCAACCAGAACACGCCGCCGCGCGGTTTCCCGCAGCCGCCCGTGCCGCCGCAGCCGGTGTACCCGCAGTCGGGTCCGCTGCCGGTGCAGGCCCCGCCGCCGGGGACGCCGCCGGTCCAGGGTCCGCCCGCGCCCCGCTGGTGAACATGACATGCGCTCCCGCGCATGGAAACCTGGACGCATGGCTTCTGATCCGAACGCGTGGTACTACTGCCTGACCCACCGGACGGTCGAGCACGGCGTCGGCTGCCGGGGTGGCGACCGCATGGGCCCCTACCCCGACGAGGCGACCGCGCAGCGCGCGCTGGACCTGGCGCGGGAGCGGACGAAGGCCGAGGACAAAGCCGATAAGGACTGGGGCAAGCGCTGAGGCCGGCTTAGGGTGCTCCCCATGGTGATCCGCACCGGCCGAGCGGACCTGGACTTCGGCGGCATCCGGACCGAGTTCGGCCTGCCCGGTGAGTTCCCGGCCGCCGCGATGGCCGAGGCGCAGGCCGCGGTGTCGCGCGACGTCGGCCGGGCGGACCGCGAGGACGCCACCGCGCTGCCGCTCGTGACGATCGACCCGCCCGGCGCGAAGGACCTGGACCAGGCGCTGCTGGTGCAGCGGGTCGGGTCCGGGTTCCGGGTGCACTACGCGATCGCGGACCTGGGCGTGTTCGTCGTGCCCGACGGCGCGCTCGACGCCGAGGTGCGCAAGCGCGGCCAGACGCTGTACCTGCCCGACGGCAACGTGCCGCTGCACCCGCCGGTGCTGTCGGAGGGCGCGGCGAGCCTGCTGCCGGGGCAGACGCGGCCGTCCGTGCTGTGGACGTTCGAGTGCGGCCCGGACGGCGAGCCCGTCGAGGTGCGGGTGCGGCGGGCGATGGTGCGCTCCACCGCGCAGTTCGACTACGAGGGCGTGCAGGCGCAGTTCGACGCGGGCACGCCCCACCCGTCGATCGAGGCCCTGCCGGACTTCGGCCGGTTGCGGCGGGAGCGGGCGGTGGACCGGGGCGCGGTCGAGCTGCAGCTCCCGGAGCAGGAGATCGTGCCGAACGGTGACGGCGACTGGAAGCTCGCGGTCCGGCCGCGCGCCGACGTGGACGCCTGGAACGCGGAGATCTCCCTGCTCACCGGCATGTCCGCGGCCAAGATCATGCTGGCGGCGAAGGTCGGGGTGCTGCGCACGCTGCCCGACGCGGACGACGGCGCGGTGGACGCGTTGCGCCGCTCCGCGCACGCGCTCGGCGTGCCGTGGCCGGACGGCGTGACCCCGGCGCGGTTGCTCGCGGGTCTCGACCCGAGCAGGCCGGAGGCGTTGGCGTTGTTCGTCGACGCGACCCGGCTGCTGCGCGGCGCGGGCTACACGGCGTTCAACGGCGAGGTCCCGTCGGTCTCCACGCACGCCGGCCTGGCCGCGCCGTACACGCACGTGACCGCGCCGCTGCGCCGCCTGGTGGACCGCTTCGCCACCGAGGTGTGCCTGGCCGTCACGGCGGGCGAGGAGGTGCCCGCGTGGCTGGTCAAGGCGCTGCCCCAGCTGCCTGGCCTGATGGGCGGGTCGGACGCGTTGGCGAGCAAGGTCGACCGGGCGTGCCTGGACCAGGTGGAGGCGTGGGTCCTGGCCGACCGGGTGGGCACCGAGTTCGAGGCGGTGGTGCTGCGGGCGGACGCCAACGGCGCCGACGTGTTCGTCACCCACCCGCCGGTGATGGGCCGCTGCACGGGCGAGGACCTGCCGGAAGGCGAACGGGTCGCGGTGCGCCTGGTGGAGGCCGACCCCGAGCGCCGCAAGGTCGTCTTCGAACGGGCCTGAGCCGCGAGGACGAGCCGCCGGGCCACCCGGCGGCTCGCGGACCGGCTCAGCCGCCGACCGGGACGTCGTCCAGCGAGATCGCGCGCTTGGCGCGGTCCACCGACTCCTCGGCGGGCGGACCGGCGGGGTTCTCGGTGGCCAGCGCCTGGTTCAGCGCGACGAACGGGCGCATCCGCCGCTCGTAGGCCGCGAACGCGGTCGGGTGGTCGACGCCGGGCCGGCCCAGCTCCTCCGCCAGCACGTAGGCGCCGACCAGCGCGAGGCTCGTGCCCTGCCCGGACAACGCCGACGCGCAGTAGGCGGCGTCACCGACCAGCGCGACGCGGCCGGTCGACCAGCCGTCCAGGTGGATCTGCGCCATGGCGTCGAAGTAGAAGTCGTCCGCGCCGTCCATGGCGGCCAGCAGCGCCGGGACCTCCCAGCCCATCCCCGCGAGCCGTTCGGCCACGAGCTCCTTCTGCCGCCGCACGTCCCGGTAGTCGTAGGCGACCGGCTCGGACGCGAACCCGAGCGTCACCCGCAGCTCGCTGTTGTCGCGCACCGGGTAGATCGCGCCGCCGGCGCCGGAGGCGTGGTCCTGGAACCACAGCTGCCAGTTGTCCAGGTCCAGGTGGTTGGCCATGGGGAAGATCGCCAGGTACTGACCGAGGTGCGTGCCGAACCGCTCCTCGGGGCCGAACGCGAGCCGCCGCACGGTGGAGTGCGCGCCGTCCGCGCCGATCACGAAGTCGAAGGTGCGGAACCCGCCGCGCTCGAACTCGACCCGGACGCCGTGCCCGTCCTGCCGCAGGTCGGTGATCGAGTCGCCGAACACGTACTCGACCCGGTCCGCGGTCGCGTCGTGCAGCATCGCGATCAGGTCCTCGCGCAGCACCTCGACGTCCTCGCCGTCCAACCGGCCGCTGCTCAGGACGTGCTCCTCGGACCGGTACAGCTCGTTGCCGTCACCGTCCAGCACGGACATCCCGCGCATCCGGGTCCGCGCGGCCCGCACCTGCTCCCCGAGGCCCATCCGGTCCACCACGTCGAGCGCGACGCCGCGGATGTCGACCGCCTGACCGCCCTTGCGCGGGCCCGGCGCGCGTTCCACGACGGTCACCGAGAAGCCGTGGTGGCGCAGCCAGTGGGCCAGGACCGGACCGGCGACGCCGGCCCCGGAGATCAGGACGTTCCGCATGGTGTTCCTCCGCTGCAATACGCTGTACGTTTACGCTGCACACAGTGCCGTACCAGCCTGAGAGACGGCAAAAACTGACCTAGTACAGCTCAAATCTGTACCAGTACAGACAGGGGTGGATGTGCCGACCGGACCGCGGTACCCGGGCATCGTCGACGAGCTCCGGCGCCGGATCACGCAGGGCGAGCTGCCGCCGGGTGCCAAGGTGCCCTCGACCCGCCGGATCGCCGCCGAGTGGGGCGTCGCGATGGCCACCGCCGCCAAGGCGCTCACCGCGTTGGCGCAGGAAGGGCTGGTGCGCGCGGAACCGCGCTCCGGCACGGTGGTGGCCGAGCCGCGCCGAGCCGCCCCGGCGAACCCCCGGCCGGTGCACGGCGCCCGGCAGCCGGAGCTCACCCGCGAACGGGTGGTACGGGCGGCCATCGCCATCGCGGACGCCGAGGGGCTCGGCGTGCTGTCCATGCGCGGCGTCGCGGCACGGCTCGGCGTGGCCCCGATGTCGCCCTACCGGCACGTCGCCGGCAAGGACGAACTGGTCCTGCTGATGGCCGACGCGGCGTTCGGCGAGCGCGGCTACCCGGCACGGCCGCCGGACGGCTGGCGGGCCCGGTTGGAGCTCGGCGCGCGCACCCTGTGGTCGCTGTACCGGCGGCACCCGTGGCTCGCCCAGCTCAGCCCGATCACCCGCCCGCTGCCGCTGCCGAACCTGGCCGTGCACGCGGAGTGGGCGCTGTCCGCGCTGGAGGGCTTCGGTCTGAGCGCCGCCGCCCTGTGCGACCTGCACGTCATGTTCTTCAGCCACGTGCAGGGCATCGCGGTCCACCTCGAACGCGAGCGGCAGGCGCTCGGCTCGTCCGGCCTGTCGGAGGACGAGTGGATGGACAGCCAGGCGACGGCGATGGCGGAGCTGGTCGGCTCCGGCCGCTACCCGGTGTTCGCGCGGATGCTCACGACCCTGTCCGGCGAGGGCTACGACCTCGACCTGGACGAGCTGTTCGAGCTGGGCCTGCGCTCGTTGCTGGATGGCCTCGCCCTGCGCCTGGACCGGTGACGTGATCGCGCACGCGATCGGAAGGCCCGGCCCGATCACCTGTGATGTGATGGCCGGGTGACTGATATTCGCGAGCTCACCGTCGGGGTCCTGGGTGGTACCGGCGCGCAGGGCAAGGGCTTGGCGCTGCGGTGGGCCAAGGCGGGCCTGAAGGTCGTCATCGGGTCGCGCGACGCCGCGCGCGCCGAAGCCGCGGCCGAGGAGGTGCGGGCGCAGACCGGGGTCGGGCACGTCAGCGGCGCGGACAACGCGGGCTGCGCCGAGCAGGCGGACGTGGTGCTGGTCGCGGTGCCGTGGGACGGGCACGCGGACACCGTGGCGTCGCTGCGCGAACCGCTGCGCGGCAAGGTGGTGATCGACTGCGTGAACCCGCTCGGCTTCGACAAGCAGGGCCCGTTCGCGCTGCCCGTGCCGGAGGGCAGCGCCGCGCAGCAGGCCGCCGCGCTCCTGCCGGACTCCCGCGTCACGGCCGCGTTCCACCACGTCTCCGCGGTCAACCTGGCCGACCTGTCGATCGAGCGGGTCGACAACGACGTGCTGGTCCTCGGGGACGACCGCGAGGCCACCGACCTGGTCCGCGCCCTGGCCGAGGTGGTCCCCGGCTTCCGCGGCGTCTACGGCGGCCGGCTGCGCAACGCCCACCAGGTGGAGGCGTTCACCGCGAACCTCATCGCGATCAACCGCCGCTACAAGGCGCACGCCGGTCTGAAGATCACCGACATCTGATGCTGCCCGTCGACGACCTCGGTGAGCCGGTGCCGCTGCCCGGCCCGCCGCGACGCGTGGTCAGCCTGGTGCCCTCGCTCACCGAGGCCGTCGCGACCGTCGACCGGGCCGCGCTGGTCGGCGTCACGGACTACTGCACGCACCCGCCGGACCTGGACGTCACGCGCGTCGGCGGCTCGAAGTACCCGAAGGTGGACCGGGTGCTTGCGCTGCGACCGGACCTGGTGCTGGCCAACAGCGAGGAGAACCGCCCGGAGGACGTGGAACGGCTGCGCGCCGACGGCGTCCCGGTGTGGGTGACGGCCGCGCCCGCCACCGTCCCCGCCGCGCTGGGTTCGCTGCGCCGCCTGCTGGGCACGGCCTGGGACGCGGAACCGGACTGGCTGGTCGAGGCCGAACACCGGTGGCGCGAGGTGACGCCGCCGTGGACGCGGGCCGTGGTTCCGGTGTGGCGCAAGCCGTGGGTGGTGCTGGGCCGCGACACGTTCGCGGGTGACGTGCTGCTGCGCCTGGGCGTGGTCAACACCTTCGCCGACCACCCCGAGCGCTACCCGCGCCCCGCGCAGGCCGACCTCCAGGACGCCGAGATCGTCGTGCTGCCCGACGAGCCGTACCTGTTCACCCCGGACGACGGCCCGCAGTTCTTCCCCGGCCTGCGCCCGGTGCACGTGTCGGGCCGCTACCTGACCTGGTACGGCCCGTCGCTGGTGCCGGCCCGCGACGCGCTGGAAGCGGCGCTGCGGCCCTGACGGCAGGCGCGAGGACGCCGCGCCGACCTCGGGCCGGCGCGGCGTCCTCGGTCGCGGATCAGTGGAAGGTGTGCTCCGGGCCGGGGAACTGGTGGCCCTTCACCTCGGCCGCGAACTGCTCCGCCGCCGACTTCATCACGCCCGCCACGTCGGCGTACCGCTTCACGAACCGCGGCGCGCGACCCCGGCGCAGGCCCATCATGTCCTGCCACACGAGCACCTGCGCGTCGGTGTCCGGTCCCGCGCCGATGCCGACGGTCGGGATGCGCAGGTCGTGCGTGATCTGCTTGGCGACCTCACCGGTCACCATCTCCAGCACGACGGCGAACGCGCCCGCTTCCTCGACGGCGTGCGCGTCGTCCACCACGGAGTCGAACGCGTCGCTGCGCCCCTGCACCCGGTAGCCGCCGAGCTGGTGCTCGCTCTGCGGGGTGAAGCCGATGTGCGCCATGACCGGGATGCCCGCCCGCACGATGGCCTCGACGTGCGGGGCGAAGTGCTTCCCGCCTTCGAGCTTCACCGCGTGCGCGCGGCCTTCCTTCATGAACCGCACGGCGGTGGCCACGGCCTGCTCGACCGAGACCTGGTAGGAGCCGAACGGCAGGTCGGCCACGACCAGCGCCCGCTTGACCGACCGCGTGACGCCCCGCACCAGCGGGATCAGCTCGTCCACGGTCACCGGCAGCGACGTGTCGTAGCCGTAGACGTTGTTGGACGCGGAGTCACCGACCAGCAGCACCGGGATGCCCGCCTCGTCGAACAGCTCCGCGGTGTACATGTCGTAGGCGGTGAGCATGGGCCACGGCTCGCCGCGTTCCTTCATCTCCCGCAGGTGGTGGATGCGCACCTTCTTGCCGGTGGGGGCGTTGCCCGCCCCGTTGCCGTAAGGCGCGGTTACCTCAGTCGAGGTCATCGTCGACCGTCCTCCCTCGAGGCCCGCGTCGTCGCGGGTCCCCGGGCCTTGTTGCACGGTTACCCGCCCAGCGTGACACCGGCGCGGGGGGATTGGCGCGGAGTGCGAGTAGCTTCACACGGCCGTCAGGAGCCGCGTAGTGCCTCCAGGACGGCCAACGCCACCGCGTCCGGCCGGTCGACCGGCACCATGTGGCGGCTGCCCGGCACCGGCACGGCCCGCCCGGCCGGGGACAGCGCGGCCAGCGCGGTGTGCGCGGGGACCACCCGCCGACCCGCCGTCAGCACCGTGAGCGGCACGGGCGGCAGCGGCCGGAACGCCCGCAGCCGCTCCACGGCTCCCACCTGCGCCGGGTACGACGCCAGCTCGTCCAGCACGGCCCGCGTCACCGACGGCCGCCCGTACACCGACCGCACCGCCGCCGGCGACGCCGGGTCGCGCCGGCCCAGCGTCGACCCGCGCATCACCCACCGGCGCAGCCGCAGGCCCTGAACGGCCACGACGGGGTCCAGCCCGAGCCGCAGCACGCACCGGGCCACCAGCGCCGACAGGTCGAACGGCCGCCCGGCGCCCGGCACCTCCGGGTCGGGGTCCACCAGAACGAGCCCCCGCACCCGCGCCGGCCGCAGCCGGGCCCACGCCTCCACGTGCAGCGCCGCCATCGAGTGCCCCACCAGCACCGCCGGCGGCCGACCGGCCAGCACGGCGTCCAGCACGGCCACCTCGCGCGCCAGGGTCGCGGGCGCCAGCGGCGGCCCGGACAGACCCGTGCCCGGGCGGTCGAACACCAGCACGTGCGCGTCCGGCAGCAGCGCCGCCACCGCGTCCCAGTCGAACCACGCGCCGCCCAACCCCGAGCTGAGCACCACCGCGGGCCCGTCGACACGCCCGGACGAGCGGATGTGCACGCGCCCGGCGAGTGAGGCGATCATGGTGGACAACCGAGACCCCTTGGAGCGTGTCGTGGCGGTGGCCGGCTGGAAGTGGCGGACGGCAGGGGTGGTCGCGACCGTCGTCCAAGCGGCGGCGGCGGCCTCCCTGCTGCTGTTCGTGGTCGACGAGGAGTCGGACCTCGCCGAGGTCATCTTCGCGGCCTCGACCCTGCTCGGCCTACCGGTCGAGGCGAACCTGTTCATCGCCCTGGTGCTGGTGGTGCTCGGCGCGGCGCTGCGCCGGCGCAAGCGGGCCGCGCTGTGGACGTTGCTGCTGTTCGAGATCCTCAACGTCACGGCGCTGCTGCTCTACGTCGTCCTCTACTGGATCGACCCGCACCCCTTCCTGGGCAGCGACGAGCCGGTCGACCGGGTCGGGCGGGTGGTCGAGGTGAGCGGTGTCATCCTCGTCGCCCTCGGCCTGATCGCGCTGCTCCTGGTGATCCGGGACGCCTTCCCGGCCGAGTTGCCGCCGGGCGCGTGGCGGCAGGCGCTGCTCGTCTTCGTCGCCGGGATCGTGGCGTTGTGCCTGGTCGGCTGGTTCCTGGCCGAGCTGTTCCCCGGTCACCTGCACGGCACGTGGTCGAAGCTGGTGTGGGCGGCGAACCAGATCACCGGCGAGGTGCTGCCGCAGCGCCGCCGCGGCCAGGGCCCGGACTGGCTGAGCGTCCTGCTCGGGTTCGGCGGGATGCTCGTCGCGATCGGCGCGCTGTACGTGTTCTTCCGCGGCGAGCGCTCCAGCCGGTTGCTGGACGACAACGACGAGCTGGCCGTGCGGCGGCTGCTGGCCGCGCACGGCGAGCCGGACTCGCTGGGCTACTTCGCCACCCGCCGGGACAAGAGCGTGGTGTTCGCCCCGAACGGCCGCGCCGCGCTCACCTACCGCGTGCTCGCCGGCACCACGCTGGCCAGCGGCGACCCGATCGGTGACGAGGAGGCGTGGGCGCAGGCGGTGGCGGCGTGGCTGGCCGAGGCGCGGCGGTACGGCTGGCTGCCCGGCGTGCTGGGCGCGAGCGAACGCGGCGCGCACCTCTACGCGGCGGCGGGCCTGAAGGCGTTGGAGATCGGTGACGAGGCCGTGCTGGACGTGCGCGAGTTCACGCTGTCCGGTCCGCAGCGCCGGTCCGTGCGGCAGGCCGTGAGCCGGGTGGAACGCGCCGGGTACACCGCGCGGGTGCGGCGGCACGCCGAGATCCCGGCCGACGAGCTGGCGTCGATCGTGGACCTGGCGCAGCGGTGGCGCGGTGCGGCGACCGAGCGCGGGTTCTCCATGGCGCTGGGCAGGTTGGGCGACCCGACCGACGGCCGGTGCGTGATGGTCGAGGCGTACGACGCGCGGGGCGAGCTGCGCGGCCTGCTGTCGTTCGTGCCGTGGGGCAGGCGCGGGCTGTCGCTGGACCTGATGCGTCGCGACCGGGCCGCCGAGAACGGCCTGAACGAGTTCATGGTGACCGAGCTGGTGGGCGCCGCGGCACGGCTGGGCGTGCAGCGGGTGTCGTTGAACTTCGCCATGTTCCGCGCGGTGTTCGAGGAGGGCGCGCGGATCGGCGCGGGACCGGTGCTGCGCACGTGGCGGGGCGTGCTGGGCGTCGCGTCCCGGTTCCTGCAGCTGGAGTCGCTGTACCGGTCGAACGCGAAGTACGGCCCCGAGTGGCTGCCCCGCTACCTGTGCTTCGCCCGCGCCCGTCACCTGCCCAGGGTCAGCGTCGCGGCCGGTGTGGCCGAGGGTTTCGTGCCGAGCCTGAGGTCGCTGTTCCAGCGCGGTGCGTCCCGCGCGCTGCGCTACGAGACCGCCGGCACGGACTTCGCCGCGGCCGTGGCCGGGATCGACGCGATCAAGGTCGAGCCGAAGCAGTTGCGCCGGCCGGAGCAGGTGCGCGTCCGCATCGCCAAGCTCGACCGGCTGCGGGCCGCCGGCATCGACCCGTACCCGGTGAACTACCCGCGTGACCACTCCCTGTCTGAGGTGCCGGAACGGCTCGGTGAGACCGTCTCGGTGACCGGCCGGGTCGTGGCGCTGCGCGAGCTGGGCGGCCTGGTGTTCGCCCGCGTCCGCGACTTCACCGGCGAGCTGCAGCTCATGCTGGACGCCGCGCGGGTGGACCTGGCCGCGTGGAAGGCGGGCGTCGACCTGGGCGACCACGTGGGCGTGCGCGGCGAGGTGGTCCGGTCGCGGCGCGGCGAGCTGTCCGTGCTCGCGGACGAGTGGACCGTGACCGCGAAGTGCCTGCACCCGTTGCCGGACAAGCGCAAGGGCCTGACCGACCCGGAGGCGCGGGCCCGCAAGCGGTACCTGGACCTCGCGGTGAACCCGGACTCGGCGCGGATGCTGCGGCTGCGCAGCGACGTCGTGCGCGGCATCCGCGACTTCCTGCACGGCCGCGGCTACCTGGAGGTCGAGACGCCGATGCTCCAGGCCGTGCACGGCGGTGCGAACGCCCGACCGTTCGTCACCCACATCAACGCCTACGACATGCGCATGTACCTGCGCATCGCGCCCGAGCTGTACCTGAAGCGGCTGTGCGTGGCGGGCGTGGACCGGGTCTTCGAGCTGAACCGCAACTTCCGCAACGAGGGCGCGGACGCCTCGCACAACCCCGAGTTCACCATGCTGGAGGCCTACCAGTCCTACGCGGACTACACCACGATGCTGCACCTCGTGCGGGAGCTGGTGCAGCACGCCGCCGTCGCCGCGCACGGCCGCCCGGTCGCGGTGCGCGACGGCGTGGAGGTCGACATCTCGGGCGAGTGGCCGGTGATCGGCGTCCACGCCGCGGTGTCCGCCGCCCTGTCGGCGCCCGTCACGCCGGACACCCCGGTGTCGGAGCTGCGGGTGTTGCTCGCCGGGCACGGCATCACGCCCGCCGACGACGCCGACCACGGGATGCTGGTGCAGCAGGCGTACGACCAGCTGGTCGAGCCGCGCACCGTCGAACCGACCTTCTACACCGACTTCCCGACCTCGGTCTCGCCCCTGACCAGGCCGCACCGCGTCGATCCGCGCCTGGCCGAGCGCTGGGACCTGGTGGCGTTCGGCGCGGAGATCGGCACGGCCTACTCGGAGCTGACCGACCCCCTGGAGCAGCGCCGCAGGCTGGAGGCGCAGTCGGTGAAGGCGGCCAGCGGCGACGTCGAGGCGATGGAGCTGGACGAGGACTTCCTCGACGCCCTGGAGCACGGCATGCCGCCCACCGGCGGTCTGGGGGTGGGCGTGGACCGGGTGCTGATGATGCTCACCGGCGCGTCGATCCGGCAGACCGTGCTGTTCCCGTTCGTCCGGCCCGTGACGTGAGCGGACAGGTCCGCGCCGCCCCCACGTCGGTGGGGGCGGC
>NZ_JBFAAX010000039.1:0-28336 GCF_040639995.1 Actinosynnema sp. NPDC023658
AGGGACTGGGTCGGACCGCTGGTGACGGCGGCGCGGGACGGCGCGCACGCGGTCGTGCGGCGACGGGCGGAGCTGGCCGGGTCGATCAACGCGCTGGACGCCGAACTGGCCGGGCTGCGCTCGGGCACCGCCCGGGTGCCCGAACGGGGCCGGTTCGTCGCGGCGACCAGGGACGAGTCGGGCGGGGCCCCGTTCTACCGCCTGGTCGACTTCCACCCCACCGTCGACGACGCGGCGAAGGCGGGCCTGGAAGCGGCCCTGGAGGCGTCAGGCCTGCTGGACGCCTGGCTGACCTCTCCCGTCACACCATCGGGTGATCATGCCCCGGATATGTACGGAAACACTGTTACCGCACCTCGGTTGAGAGAAGCGGACCCCGAAACCAGCCCCGACCCATCAGCCACCCCCACCACCCCGGCGACCCCAGCAGCCCCGCCACCGGCCGGGACCCTGGCCCAAGACGTGACCCTGGCCCAGGACGTGCTGGCCGTACCCGGCCCCCGGGTCGACGGCCCGTCCCTGGCCACGGTGCTGGTCCCGGCCGTCGAGCCGAACTCCCCCGTCCCGGCCTCGGTCGTGGCGGACTTGCTGGCGTCGATCTCCCTGCGCTCCCTGGCCCCGACCGCCCCGGCCACCCCCACCGACCCGGCCACCCCCACCGACCCGGCTGCCCCCGCCACCGCCATCACCACGGCCACCTCCACTGCCAACTCCACCTCCACCTCTGCCGCCGCGTTCGCGGTGTCGCCGGACGGGCGTTGGCAGGCGGGCGTGCTGACCGGCGCGTGGCGCAAGGACGCGGCCGAGTTCATCGGCGCCGGCGCCCGTGAAGCGGCACGCCGGCGTCGGATCGCGGAGCTGGAGGACGAGCTGGCCGCCCTGCGCGCCGACCTGGGCGCGGCGGAAGCCGACCTGGCCGCCGCGCGCGGCCTGGTCGAGCAGTGGGAGACCCACCTGGACCGGTTCCCCGCCGACCGCGAGCTGGTCGCCCGGCACGGTCGCCTCCAGGCCGCCCAGGAGTCCGCCGACCGCGCCGCCCGCCGCGCCGAGGAGCTGCGCGAGGAGCTCGCCACCGCCCAGGCCCGTGGCGAAGCCGCCGCCGCCGAGGTCGTGCGCCAGGCCGGCGACGCGGGACTGCCCGCCACCACCGAGGGCCTCCAGCAGGCCCGGCAGGCGTCGGCCGAGGCGCAGCGCACGGCCGACCGGTTGGGTGACGTGCTGCGCCGCCAGTGCCGGAGCACCGTGGCCGACCTGGCCGACGCGACCCACCGGTACCACGCGGCGGTGGAGGACCGGGTGGCCGCGGAGACCGACGCGGAGGCGCGGTGCGTGGACTACGCGTCGCAGGCGTCCACGTTGGCCGAGCTGACCGACGCGATCGGCGGCGAGGCGAAGGAGATCGCTGATCAACTGTCCACGTTGGAGCGTTCGCGCCGCGGGATGCGCGACGAGCTGAAGGGTGTGCGCGAACAGGTCGCGTCGGCACGCGAGCAGGCCGCGAAGCTGACCGCGCAGCTGGAGACGTCCGCCGAACAGCTCGCCGCCGCACGCGACGCCCAGACCCGCGCGACCGAGCACTTCAAGGCCACCGTGCGGGCACCGGGCATCCTCGTGGCCGCCCTGCCCGACGTGCCGGAGGACGTCACGTCCGTGCGCGCCGCCCTGATGGGGTCCGACCGGCGCGGCGCGGGCGAGGCGACCGTGATCACCAAGCTCCAAGCGCTGCAGACGGCCCTCGCGGGCAGCCACGACATCGCCGCCGAGCAGCACGTCGGCCTGCTCACCGTGACGGTCACCGGCGAGGAAGGCGCCCGACCGGTGGCCGTCGCCGCACGCCAGGTGACCGCGAAGCTGGCCGAGCAGCGCGGTTTCCTCGACGAGCAGTACCAGAACATCTTCGCGGACTACCTGATCCGCGACCTGGCCGAGTGGCTGCGCGGGCAGATCGCCGTCGCAGAGGACCTGTGCAAGCGGATGAACGAGGTGCTCGGCCGGGCCCGGTCGAGCCAGGGCGTGCACGTCAAGCTGGCGTGGAAGCCGTCGGCGGCGCTGGAGGAGGAGACCCGCGCCGCGTTGGCGCTGGTCCGCCTGCCCTACGCGGAACGCGACCCCGAGCAGGACGCGACCCTGCGCCGCGTCTTCACCGAGCGCATCGAAGCCGAACGCGACGCGCACACCGGCAACTACGCCGAGATCCTGTCCCGCGCGCTGGACTACCGGACGTGGCACCAGTTCACCGTCACGGTCGCGGACACCGGTCCCGACGGCGGCCCGCGCGAACGCCGGCTGCGGCAGCTGTCGTCCGGTGAGACGCGGCTGATCTCGTACGTGACGCTGTTCGCGGCGGCCGCGTCCTTCTACGACGCGGTGAGCGGCGAGTTCTCGCCGTTGCGGCTGGTGCTGCTGGACGAGGCGTTCGAGCGGCTGGACGACCCGACGATCGCGCGCATGCTCGGCCTGCTGGTGGACCTCGACATGGACTGGGTGATCACCTGGCCGAGCGGCTGGGGCGTGTCCGACAAGATCCCCCGGATGCACATCTACGACGTGCTGCGACCCAAGAACGGCCGCGGTGTGGCGTGCACGCAGACGACGTGGGACGGCGCGGCACTGGACCGCATCGACCCCTGACCCTCAGACCACGTGGCTGGGCGTGCGGCGGCGCACCCCGCCCGCCGCGAGGAACTCGGCGACCGGCAGCGTGGCCGCGCCGAGCGCGACCGACTCCGGGCCCAGCTCGCACAGGGTGATCGACGCCTGCTCGAACGGCCGGTGCAGGGCGTGGCGGGAGGCCTGGACGCGCACGTCGTCCAGGATCCGCGCGCCCAGCAGCAGCCCGGCCCAGCCGCCGACGATGACCTGCGACGGGTTGAACAGGTTGATCAAGTTCGCGATGCCCAGACCCGCGTAGCGGGCGGTCTCCGCGAGGACGTCCCGCGCCGCCCGTGACCCGTCCGCGACCAGCGCGGCCAGCGCCGCCTCCTGCTCGGCGGGCACGCCGGCCTTCACCGCGCGGTACCGGTCCACCACGGCCGACGCACCGATGTACGCCTCCAGGCACCCGTGCGCGCCGCACCGGCACGGCCGGCCGTCCAGCGCGACCGTCGTGTGCCCCCACTCCCCCGCGCCGCCCGACGAACCGCGGTAGAGCACGCCGCCCGTGATGACGCTCGCGCCCACACCCGACCCGATCAGCGCGACCACCGCGTCACCCGTGCCGCGGCCCGCGCCGAACCAGACCTCGGCCTGCCCCAGCGTGTTCGCGCCGTTGTCCAGGAACAACGGCAGGTCGGTGCCGGTCCGGAGCAGCCGCTCCAGCGCGACGCCGTGCCAGCCGACGGTCTGCGCGTACACCCGGCCGCGCTCGACCTGACCGGGCACGCCGATGCCGACGCCGAGCACCTCACCGACGCCGCTGACTTCGAGGCACCGGTCGAGACCTTCGAGGACGCGCCGCGCCACGTCGTCGACCGAGTGGACCTCCGGCTCCATCGGGAACGTCGCCTCGGCCAGCCGCCGCAACGTCAGGTCGAACACCTCGACCAGCACGTGCGTCTCACCGACGTCGACGCCCACCACCGCCGCCTGGTCCGGGTTGACCCGCAGCAGCACGCGGGGCCGCCCGCCGTCCGACTCGACCTGCCCGGCCTCGACCACCACGCCGTCCGCGATCAGCTCAGCGACCACGTTGCTCACCGACGCCTGGCTCAACCCGGTGACGCCCGCGAGCTCCTGCCGGCTGCGCGGCTGGTCGAAGTACAACGCGCGCAGCACCCGCGCACGGTTACCGGCACGCAGGTCGCGCACGGTCAGCTTGCGGTGCACGACGACTCCCATCGGGCGAGTAGGACCACGGCCGCCACACGGGCGTGTCGAGTTCCGACGTTAGTCGGTCGCGAACCGCTTGGTGTCCCATTTGCCGTGCGCTTCCAGCAGTTTCCGCCCGATGCGCTTCAGATCCGCGACGTCGCGATCACTCAGCGACGCGGTGAACTCCTCCGCGACCGACTCCCGGTACGCGGGGGCGCTCGTGGCGGCCAGCACCCGACGCCCCTCGTCGGTCAGCACAGCGTGCACGACCCGGCGGTTGTCCGGCGGCTGCTCGCGGACGACCCAGCCACGCCGCACCAACCGTTCGACCAACCGCGTGATGCCGCTGGGGCTGACCGCGAGCAGGTCGGACAACTCGGACATCAGCAGCCGGCCGTTCATGTCGATCCGGTACAGCGCGTCGTGCTCCAGCAGCGAGCACCCGGCCGCGGCCTCGATGCGCCGTTCCATGGCGACCCGCACCGCGTCCACGCCCTGCTGGACGTAGAGCCACGCCAGCAGGGCGTCGCTCGGCTCGTGTCGGCTCACGGCGGAACCCTACCAATACTCGCTTGACTGCCGAACACTTTCACAGTCAACCTTTGCTCATGGAACCTATTCTCGTCACCGGCGCCACCGGTGCCCAAGGCGGAGCCGTCACCCGCGCGCTCCTCGCCCGTGGCCACCGCGTCCGGGCACTCACCCGCACCCCGGACAGCGCTGCCGCGCAGGAACTCCGGCAGCTCGGGGCGGATGTCGCGCAGGGCGACTTCGACGACCCCGCGTCCCTCCGCGCAGCCCTGGACGGCGTGCGTGCCGTCTTCGCCGTGACCACGCCGTTCGGCAGCGACACGGACACCGAGGTCCGCCACGGCACCGCGTTGGTCGACGCGGCCCGGAACGTGGACCACATCGTGTTCACCTCGGCGTCCAACGCCGACCGCAGCACCGGCATCCCGCACTTCGACAGCAAGCAGCGCATCGAGGAACACCTGGTCGCCGCCGGTCCGCGGTGGACCATCCTCGGTCCGGCGGCGTTCGTCGACGACAAGTTCGGCGAGTGGACGTTGCAAGGCCTGCGCGAGGGCACGTTGCACCTGCCCCTGCCGTCCGACCGCGCGCTGCACCTGATCGCCGTGCGGGACATCGCGGACGTCGCGGTCCTGGCGCTGGAGCAGCCCGACCGGTTCGCGGGCAGGCGTCTGGACCTGGCCGGCGAGGCCCTGACCCCGACCGGGATGGCCGACGCGCTGACAGCCGCCATCGGCCACCCGATCCGCCACCACTGCCCGCCGCTGGAGGCGGTCGCGCGCTACTCGACGGACCTGGCCGCGATGTTCCGCTACTTCTCCGAGGTGGGCACCGACATCGACCTGCACCGGCTGCACGCCGACCTGCCGGAGATCACCTGGCACCGGTACGCGGACTTCGTGCGCGACCTGCCGTGGCCCGACCTGCTCCGCACCGCCTGAACGGCCCGAGCCCGGTCGGCCCACCGGCCCTGACCAGGCCGACTGACCCGCCTACCCGACCCGGCCCACCCGACCGCGCGCCCGACCCGGTCAGCGGGCCCGGTCCGGGCAGCCCGTTCAGCCCGGCCAGCACGCTCACCCCGTTCGGCCCGTTCGGCCCGTTCGGCAGGCTCAGCCCGGCCGCCTGCTCAGTCCGGTCAGCCTGCCTGGTCCGGTCGCCTGCACAGCCCTGCCCGGTCCGGTCAGCCTGCTCAGGCTGCCTGGCTCCAGTCGCCTGCCGGTCCGGTCCGGTCCGGTCCGGTCAGCCTGCCCCGGTCCCGTTGGATCAACCTGCCCGGTCGGCGTCGGCAGTGCGGCGAATCAGTCTGCTGCCGCCACCCACGACTGGATCATCCGGTAGGCGATGGACGCGCCCGGCGCGAGCAGCAGGTCCGGCACACTGCCCGGCTCCGCGAGCGCTTGCCGCACGTCGGCCCGACTGACCCACCTGGCCTGGGCGATCTCACCGTCCGCGAGCCGCAACGGGTCGGTCGGGTCGGCCACCGCCTCGAACCCCACCATCAACGACCGCGGGAACGGCCAGGGCTGGCTGCCGAGGTAGCGGATGCCCCGCACCTCGACGCCGACCTCCTCCTCGATCTCCCGCGCCACGCACGCCTCCAGCGACTCGCCCGCCTCGACGAACCCGGCCAGCACCGAGTAGCGGCCCTCGGGCCACCCCGCGCCACGGGCGAGCAGCACCTGGTCCGCGCCGTCGTGCACCAGGCAGATCACCGCCGCGTCGGTGCGCGGGTACTCCTCGCGGCCGCACTGCGCGCAGCTCCGCGCCCACCCGGACTTGACCGACTCGGTCGGCCCGCCGCACACCGCGCAGAACTTCGCGGACCGGTGCCACTGGAACAACGCCACCGCCGACGTGAACAGGCCGGCATCGGTGTCGTCCAGCATCGCGCCGCACGCCCGCAGGTCGAGCCACTGCGGCTCGTCGGTCAGCTCCGGCCGGAACCACGCCCGACCGGCGGGCGCCTGGACGTCCGTCTCGTCCTCGGTCAGCGGAACCGCCCAGTACGCCACCCCGTCCTGCTCACCGAGCAGCACGGCCGTGTCCGGCGGGCCGTCACCGAAGTCGGTGGCGGGACGGTCGACCACGCGCGAGGCCTGCTCGGCCACCAACGTGCGCCCGTGCGCGTCCACGGTCATGACGCGCGCCTTCGGCCACAGCTGCGCGATGCGCTCCACGTCACCGCGCAACGGCTCCCGCCGGTCGACCGTGGACCTCGACAGCGCGGGCAGTTCCACCAACTCGAAGCTCACGGCAGGGTCACACCGCCCAACGCCCGCAGCTGCGGGGCCAGCAGTGCCGCGTCGCCCACCAGCACGCCGGTGAACGACGTCGGCGCGAAGAACTCCAACGCCACCTCGGTGACCTGCTCCACGGTGACGTCCGCCAACCGGCCGGGGTGACCGGTGAACCACTCCACGCCCAAGCCCAGACCGGCGAGGTTCACCAGGAACGACGCCAGCCCGCCCTGCGACGACGTCGCGGTCAGCAGCGACCCGATCGCGTACCGGCGGGCGGTGTCCACCTCGGAGTCCGTCGGCGGGACCAGGCCGAGCCGGCCCAGCTCGTAGCGGGTCTCCAGCAGCGCCGCCGCGGTCACCTCGCTCGCCGTGTCGGCGTCGACCAGCAGCGTCGCCCCACCCGGCGTGAACTCCGGGTGCGACCGGGCGCTGTAGGTGTAGCCCTTGTCCTCGCGGATGTTCTCCACCAGCCGGGACGAGAAGAACCCGCCGAACACCAGGTTCGCCAGCTGCAACGCCGGGTACCGCTCGTCGGTGCGCACCAGCCCGCGCCCGGCCAGCCGGATCTGCGACTGCACCGCACCGGGGCGGTGCACCAGCAGCACGTCACCGCCTTGCACGGACGGCAGCGGCGACAACGCCACCGCGGTGCCCTCACCGGTCCAGCCGCCCAACGCGCCCTCGACCGCGCGCACCGCCGCGTCCGGCTCCACGTCGCCCACGACGACGACCACCGACCCGCGCGGCAGCACGGCCGACGCGTGCAGCGCCAGCACGTCGTCCCGGGTCACCGCCGCGACCTCGTCCGCCTCGGGCATCTCCTTGGCGAACGGGTGGTCGCCGTACAGGTGGCGCTGCAACGCCTCCCGCGCGATCACGTTCGGCTGCGACCGCGCCAACCGGATCCGCTCCACCAGCCGCGCGCGCTCCCGCTCGACCTCGTCGGCAGGGTAGGTCGCGCCGGTCAGCACGTCCCGCAGCACGTCCAGCACCGTGCCGAAGCCGGACACCAGCGCGTTGCCGGACAGCGCCAGCCGCTCGGGGTCGACCACCGCGTCCAGCTCGCCGCCGACCAGCGCCAGCTCGGTGTCGACGTCCACCCGGCTGCGGGTGGCGGTGCCGGTGAGGATCGTGTTCGCCAGCACCTCGGCGCGGGCCGAGTGCGTCGAGCCGACGCTGCTCGACGCCGGGTCCCCGAACGGGATCCGCAGCCGCACCTCGACCAGCGGCACGGACGACCGGCGCACGGCGATCACCCGCAGACCGTTGGCCAGCGTCGTGTCGACGTGGTCGAGGTCCGCCGCCGCCCGCTGCTCGCCCAGCTCCGGGAACGGGCGAGGCCCGAGCGCCGTACGGCCGATCTCCTCGGCGCTGCGGTGCTTGGTCGGGGCGCTCACTCGGTACCTCCGTCGGCGGGGTTGAGGATCAGGACGGCGCGCGAGTCGGGCCGCAACGCCTTGGCCGCCGCGGCGACCTCGTCGGTGGTGATGCCGGCCAGCTTGTCCGGCAGCTCGTACAGCAGCTCGGCCCGCCCGAACAGCAGCTCGGCCGACCCGAGGCCCAGCGTCCGGCTGGTGAGCCGGTCGTGCTCGCGGTGCATGGTCGACACCCAGCGGGCGGTGACCTTCGCCAGCTCCTGCTCCGTCGGCCCCTCTTCGGCCAACCGCAGCAGCTCCTCGTCCACCGCCGCGAGCACCTGCTCGGAGGTGACCTCCGGCGGGTGGATCGCGGTGATGCTGAACGTGTCGGGGTCGCGCGCCTCCAGCGGCCCGAACAGACCGCACCCGGCGCCGACGTCGACCACGATCGCGTCGCGGTGCACCAGCCGCTGCTGGAGCCGCGACCCGTCGCCGTCGGTCAGCACACCGGCCAGGACCAGGTAGGTGAGGTAGCCGTCGACCTCGGTCACCGGGTCCGGGATGCGGTAGCCCACGGCGATGGCGGGCATCGGCGCGTGCTGGTCGGTGTGCTCGGCGCGCAGCTCGCCCTTGGGCGCGGCCTCGGCGAACGACGGCCGGACCGGCACCGGACGGGCGGGCACGTCACCGAAGTGCTTCTCGACGAGCGCCTTCGCCCCTTCGGGGTCGAAGTCGCCCGCCACCGTCAGCACGGCATTGCCCGGCGCGTAGTAGGTGTCGAAGAACGCGGCGCAGTCGTCCACGGTGGCGTTCTCCAGGTCGGTGAAGTCGCCGTAGCCGTTGTGCGCGTTGGGGAAGGTCTGGAACAAGACCGGCGGCAGGAGGATCCACGGGAACCCCCCGTACGGTCGGTTGAGCACGTTGAGCCTGATCTCCTCCTTCACGACGTCGATCTGGTTGCGCAGGTTCTCCTCGGTGATCTTCGGCGCCCGCATGCGGTCCGCCTCGAGGAACAGTGCCCGCTCCAGTGCCGCCGACGGCAGCACCTGGTAGTAGTCGGTGTAGTCGGGGTGGGTCGACCCGTTGAACGTGCCGCCCGAGGACTGCACGTGTCGGAAGTGGGCCAGCTTCTCCAAGCTCTCACTGCCCTGGAACATGAGGTGCTCGAAGAGGTGCGCGAACCCCGTCCGCCCCTCGGGCTCGGAGCGGAAGCCGACGTCGTAGTGCACGCTCACCCCGACGACCGGGGCGCTGCGGTCGGGTGCGAGCACCACCCGCAGACCGTTGGGAAGCGTGAACCTGTGCAGTTCGGGTAGCGCCATGGTCGCAGCCTACGGGTTCACACCACTGCCGGGCTCGATGGTCGCCCACCCACCGAAGCGTGCCGCTACGCCCAGCGCGAACCGACCGGGGTGGGACCGGCCGACCAGCGGTTCGACGGTCGATCCGGAGCCGGGCGCACGCCTCGCCCGATCCGGACCACCGCTCGTCTCGGCGGGCACCCACCCGGTGGAGCCGGCGCCTGTGGACACCGGGGTGGCTTCGCCCTGACCTCCCGCGGGAACCGCGCCCGCCGACCTCGGGTCGGTCCGGGGAGGACGGGTCAATTGTCGAACTGCTGTTCGACGGGGCGCAAGATCACTTTCGGGTGAAACGGATCAGCCCCGCAGCGACCTCAGGTGCCCGGCCTGGGCCAGCACCCCGTCCAGCGCGCCCAGGAACGCCGGGAACCGCTGCGCGAACCGCCGCAGGTCACCGCCCTGCTCCGCCTCGCCGAACCAGTACAGCCCCGGCCGCGTGCCGGCGAACGTCGCCAGCCACCGCTCCGTCTCCCCCAGCACCACCGCGTAGGGCAGCGACCGCGAGAACACCATCTCCCGATCGGACTCGGGGATGTCCTGGGGCGTCGCCGTGTGCAGGTAACCGCGCAGCCCGCGCACGTGCTCCAACAGGGCACTGCCGCGCCTCGTGCGAGCGGGCATCGAGCGCGCGCCCACCGCCAACGCCACCCCGGCGACCACGACCACCAGCCCGAACAGCGCCGCCCCGCCGGTCAGCGCCAGCACCACCGTCAGCACCGCGCCGAGCACGCCCAGCCCGACCCCGGCCCACCACCACAGGGTGCGCTCGGCGTCCGGCCGGCGGGCGAACCAGTTCTTCGCCACCACGTCGGCGTACAGCTCGTCCCGCACCCGGGACAGGTCGATCCGCCTGCCCCTCAGCTCGGACAGCGCCACCGCGTCCACCCCGTCGGGCAACAGGGCCTCGTACACCGCGCGCTCGTACCCGGACAGCGACGGGTCGGCCGGGTTGCGCCGCACGAACCGCCAGTCGTGCCCGTCGACCTCCTCGATCCACACGTAGTTGCGCACCGCGAGGTCCACGATCGTCGCGGTCACGTCGACGACGTCCACGTGCTCGTCCACCACGGTCCCGACCTGGCCGGGCAGCACCCCGTCCGGCGAGGCGAACGCCACCCGCCCGGACGGGTCGGTGACCAGCACGTGCACCGGCCCGACCTCCCCGGCCAACGCCCGCGCGTCACGACCGCGGAGGTACCACAACAACAACCCGCCGCACAGCAGCAGCACGACGAGCCCACCGAGCCCGAGCCCGGTCAACGGCGTCAACGCGAACGCCGCGGCCAACCCGGACGTCTCCTCGACCAGCGCGTTCGCGGGCGACGCGCCCTCCTGCAGGCCGACCGCCACGTCGACCCGCTCACCGGCGGCCAGGCCGATCTCGGTCACCCGCACGCCGCGGCCGTCGCCCAGGTCCGCGGTGGTGCACGGCTTCGACGTGCCGGGCTCGCCGGCCAGGCAGTTCACCGACCTCGGGGCGTCCGGCGTGATCACGGAGACCTTCACCGAGTCCAGCGGGGTGTCCCAGCCGCTCGCGGGCTGCCAGCGCAGCTCCAGGGTGTCACCGATCTTGGCGACCGTGCCGACCACGGAGTACTTGACGGTGGACGTGCCCGACCGGAGTGCGATCGTCAGCTCGTCGGCCGACGCGGTGGCCGTGCCGTCGCCCTCCACGGCCGCGTCGTCGACCCGGAAGACGCGGTCGCGGTCGGCGGCGACGGGGACGCGCAGCGGGACCACCCGCTTGGCCGTCGCGCCGTCGGGGACGGTGACGACCTCGGTCACGCTCAGCCTGCCGTCGCGCTCCAGCTTGAGCCGCACGTCGGCGCCGACCGTCCCGGGCAGTCCGGCCGTGCTGCTCGGCTGCGCCGACGCCGTGCCCGCCCCCGCGCACAGCGCGACCGCGCAGATCGCCGCCGCTCCCCAGTTTTTCAACACGGCCGCGGAGAATAGCGGAGTTCCCCTAAGCTCTTGTGCTGATTCGGGCATCCGCGATATGGGGGACCACCAGCGATGACGCAACCACCGCCGCCGGGTGGCTGGCCGCCGCCACGACCGGTTGGGCCGCCCCCGATGCCCGCCCCGCTGAACCCCCACCAGCCGCAGCCCCACTACCCCCAGCAGCCCCAGCAGCAGCCCCAGCCGACGCGGCAGTGGCCGGCGCCGCAGCCGCCCCCGGGCCAGGCGCCCGCCTACCAGCAACCACCCTCGTGGCCAGGGCAGACGCCCCCGATGCCGCCGCCGATGGCCCCGCCGCAGCCGCCGCCCGTGAACTGGGGTCCGCCGCCCGGCCCGCCACCTGGTTGGGGTCCGGCGCCGATGCCGTACCCGCCGCTGCCGCAGCGCAAGGGCAAGGGCCCGCTGGTGGCGGTCGTGATCGTCGGCTTGCTCGTGCTCGGCGTCACCACCATCGGCATCGTGGCCGCGAACAGCGGCTCCAAGTCGGCGAGCGACTCGGGCAACGCCGGGTACTCGAGCTACACGTACACGCCGGAGCCCACCACCACGACCACCGAGACGACGACCACGACGGAGAGCAGCAAGCGGTCGACGTCGACCAGCACGCCCAAGGCGGGCCCGAAGGCCGTCATCGCGCTCGGTGACAACCCGATCCACGCGGCCGGCCTCGGCGCGTTCAACATCGACGGCTGCGCCCTGCCGTCGATGGACTACTCGCCCGCGGGCCAGGACCGGTTCCTCCGGGCCTCGCTGCCGTGCATCGAGGCGATGTGGAAGCCGTCGTTCGAGCGCGCGAACCTGCCCTACCAGCCCGTCGAGCTGGTCATGGTGACCTCGCAGATCACCAACACGTGCGGCTCCATGGGCCCGGACCGCACCGCCATGTACTGCGACGGCACCATCTACTGGACGCCGAACCACTACGCCAACGAGCAGGGCTCGGCCAACCCCAACCACCCGGGCAAGTACCTGGGCCAGCTCGCGCACGAGTACGGCCACCACATCCAGTGGCTGTCCGGCATCCTGCGGGCGGCCAGCCAGGCCCAGTACGAGAAGGGCGGCTGGGACACCCCCGAGGGCCTCGACCTGAACCGGCGCAAGGAGCTGCAGGCCACCTGCTTCGGCGGGATGACGCTGGCGCCGCTGTCGCACGGCGCGATCCCCGGTGACGTGATCTCGGTGGCCCTGACGGACGCGGGCAACCGCGGCGACTACCCGATCTACCCCAACCGCGACCACGGTGCGCCCGAGAAGAACGCGGCGTGGGTCAACCACGGCTTCAAGAGCAACGAAACGAGCGCGTGCAACACTTGGGTGGCGAGCGCGGCGGACGTCAGCTGACCCGACTGGAGGACCGTGCACACGCCCGAGGAGCCCAAGAACAACCCGATCGTCCTCATCGGCGTGTTCTCGTTGATCGTGTTGTGCGTGTTGGGCCTGGGCGGCATCACGCAGCTCGAAACGTCCCGGCGGATCAACGGTCACGCGGTCGCCGCGCCCGGTGCGCCGGTCGACCGCACCACCGCAGACCCGGAGCCCCCGCGGCCGCGCGCCGTGCACCGGCTGGACGACCACCCGTTGCTCACCGCACCCGTCCGGCTGCCCGCCGTGGCGTGCACGTTGCCGGGGTTCGGGGTGTCGGACACGCAGCTGTCGGCGTACTACAAGGCCGGCGTGACGTGCCTGGACGCCGCGTGGCGGCCGGTACTGGAGCAGGCGAACCTGCCGTTCGACCCGCCCGCGCTGGACACGTCGCCGGACCTGGTGGAGGGGCCGTGCGGCTCGGCGCCCGCGGAGAGTGAGGCGGTCGCGTACTACTGCGGTCGCAACAGGACCATCTACATGCCCACGCGGCGGCTGCGCGACAACGGCGGCGGCGAGCGCGCGGGGTCGCACCTGGCGACGTTGGCGCACGAGTACGGGCACCACGTGCAGGCGTTGAGCGGGATGCTGCGCGCGGCGGACAGCAAGATCGCGGACGCGGGCGAGGACACGCCGGCGGGCCTGGAGATGTCGCGGCGGATCGAGTTGCAGGCCAACTGCTTCGCCGGGATGTTCCTGGTCGCGGCGTCCGGGTCGATCGGGCCCGGGTTGGCGGAGGAAGCGGCGGACGACTTCCAGTACGCGGTGGCGGAGACGCCCGACAAGAACGCCCACGGCAGCCCGGACAACCAGGCCGAATGGGCGTCACAGGGGTTCACGACGGGTGTCACGACGTCGTGCAACACCTATGCGGCCCCGGCGGGGGCCGTGGGCTGAGAGCGCCTGGTCAGCAGGTAGGCGTACAGGCCTCCGGCGAGACCGCTCAGGCACATCAGCAACGTCGTCAGCCTGGCCTCGAACGGCATGCCCACCGGGGTGCTGGCGGCGGCCTGGACGGTGAACTCGCCGCTGGTGTCGGCCGGGACGACGACCTCCACCACCTCGTTCCGCTGGTGGCCGCAGCCGTCGAGCTTGGCCGTGTGCGACTGGTCACCGATCGTCAGTTCGACCCGGTCGTAGGCGTCCGCGTCGCCGCAGGAGGCGGAGGTGACGACGGTGGCGGCGACCCGCTGGACCTCGGCGGACGTGCGCGGCCACCACAAGGCGACCGCTGCCGCGACGGCTGCGAGCCCCACGACCAGCAGCACCAGCGCCCATCTGACCGGGCTTCGCGGAACCGCCACAGCGTGGATGGTCGCAGACGGGGTGGCAGGCTGTCGTGGGGGCCGTCGGGTGTTCCAGGTTCGCAAACATCACTCGATCGTGATCTTGCCCACCCTCGAACGCCAGTTCGATACTTAACCCATGAATTTCACCGTGAAAGCCCTCACCGACCCCGTCCGACCGCGCGGCGCAGCCCGTGCTCCGCACGCATCCGTCCACAACGGATCGACGGTTCACGGCCACCCAGTGCACGCCTGCCCGGTGCATGGTGTGGGTGCGCACATCCGGGCCGTGCGCAGTCGTGTGGATCAGGGTCGTCGACGGGGCGATCCACGAACGACGCTCCGATCGTCTCGTCCACGGAGCAACCGTCCAACACCGACTCGGTCCCGAACACCCCGCCACCGAACGACCTTCCGACGAACGTCCTTTCGACGAACACGATGGAGAACGGCCGCGCGCGCCGCCCTTCTCCCCCGGACGGCCGGCCTCTCCCTTCCGCGCCCTTGTCGGGCGAGGCCGGCCCACGACCAACAGCAAGGGAGCCGTGATCGACGCCTGCACCCTGCGGTGAGGTGAGCCGCGCCAACGCCTGAACCGGGTACGGGCGGTGGTGGGCCATCCCGGCCGGTTGGGCGGCGGTGGACGGTCCGGCCGCACGGGCGGCGGCAGCCAGACCGAGGGGACAGGCCGCGGTGGCCATCCCGACCCGAGGGGGTCGCGGCGGCCGGCTGGTGAGGGTGACCGGCCCGACCGGCGGGTGTCAGCGGCTCACCGAGCCAGCGCGCGTCGGCGGCTCACCTGGCTGGCGGGTGTCGGGCTCGCTGGGGCTGACGAGTGCCATCCACACCGGGTCGGAAGGTGTCACCGGCACGCTGGGTCGGCAGGTGTCGGGGACCGCTTGCCAGTCCGGCAGGTGTTGGTGGCTGGCTAGTCCGGCGGGTGTCGAGGGCTCGCCGGGCTGGTGGTGTCGGGTGTTGGTGGCCGCCGTGCCAGTAGGTGTCGGTGTCCCGCGGGAAATCGGCTGTCGGTGTCCGCAGGGCCGGCAGGTGTCGGTGGCCTGCCGGCGCTGACGGGTATCAGCGGCCCACTCGACCAGCGGTACCGGCGGCCCACTCGGCCAGCGGCGTCGGAGGCTCGCTCGGCCGGCGGTACCGGCGGCTCGCGGGGCTGGCGGGTGTCGGCGGCTCGCGGGGCTGGCGGGTGTCGGCGGGCTGGCGGGCTGGCGGGCTGGCGGGCTGGCGAGTGTGGGTGTCCCGCGGGTGTCGGCGGCTGGTTGGCGGCTTGGCCGGTGTCAGTGGTCGGGCGGTCGGGCGGTCGGGCGGTGGTCGGCGGTCGGGCGGTGGTCGGGCGGTGGTCGGCGGTCGGGCGGTGGTCGGGGTCGGCAGCGGTGGGCACTTGGTGTGGATGTCGGGGTTGGTGTCGGGGTCGAGGTGTGTTTCGGCTCGTCGTGGTCTCGCGGCCGTAACGGGCGTCGCGACGCAGAATGTGGAGGTGTCGACTGCTGCCAGGGTGCTGGTGATCGAGGACGCGGAGGCGATCGGCGTCGCGGTGGGTTCCGCCTTGCGGGATACGGGTTACCAGGTGCAGGTCCGGCCGGACGGTCGTGACCTGGAGGGCGACCTGGCCAGGTTCCGGCCGGACCTGGTGGTGCTCGACGTGATGCTGCCCGGCCGGGACGGCTTCGTGCTCCTGGAGGTCATCCGGCGGACGTGCGGGGCCGGGGTGGTGATGTTGACCGCCCGGGACGGGGTGTCCGACCGCCTGAGAGGTCTCGACCGGGGTGCGGACGACTACGTGGTGAAGCCGTTCGTGCTGGCCGAACTGGTCGCTCGGGTGAGCGCGGTGCTGCGGCGGCTCGGGCGGACGCCGTCGACCGTGCAGATCGGAGACCTGCTGGTGGACGCCGACTCGGCGGTGGTGCTGCGGGGCGACGCGCCGATCGAGTTGACCGCGACCGAACTCCGCCTGCTGCGGTACCTGGCCGTGCAGCGGGGGCGGGTGGTGGGCAAGACGCAGATCCTCACGGCGGTGTGGGGCTACGAGGACTACGACCCGAACCTGGTGGAGGTGCACGTCAGCGCCCTCCGCCGGAAGTTGGAGGAGCACGGCCCGAGGCTGCTGCACACCGTCCGCGGTCTCGGGTACGTGCTGCGGGCGGACGAGGCGTGAGCCTCCGGACCGTCTCGCTGCGTCGACGGGTCACGTTGTCCGTGATCGTCGTCCTCGGCGTCGTGCTGGTCGGGGTGGTGCTGGCGGTGGACGCGCTGTTCACGGCGCAGTCCGAGCGGGACGTCAACACCGCGCTGCTGGAGAGGGCGCGGGTCGCGCAGCAGCTGGTCAAGCAGCGGGTGCGCGGCGCGGACCTGGTGAACCGGGTGGAGGGTCGGGGCGTAGAGGTTCGGCTGGTCATGCCGGACGGGACGGTGCACGGCAACGCACCGGATGAGGAGGTGGCGAACGAAGTCAGTCGACGGTTGGCCGACGGCTCGCAGATCACCCTGTACGCCGAGTCGTCGGTGACCACGGTCGCGCAGGCCAGGCTGCGGCGGTTGTTGCTCCTGGTCGGGCTCGGTGCCCTGGCGGTGACGGCCGGGGCGATGGTGTGGGTGGTGCGGCGGGCGTTGGCACCGCTGGACGCGATGACCACGCTGGCCCGTTCGATCGCGCGGGGTGACCGGGGCTACCGGCTCAACCCGTCGCGAGCGGACAACGAACTCGGTCGGACGGCGGCCGCGTTCGACGACATGCTGGACTCGTTGGAGGGATCGGAGGAGCGGACGAAGCGGTTCGTGGCCGATGCGGCGCACGAGCTGAGGACACCCATCGCGGGCGTGCAGGCGGTTGCCGAAGCCTTGATGCAGACGGCCGATGCCGAGGAGCGGGAGCGGTTGAACCTGCTGCTGGTGCGGGAGTCGCGGCGGGCCGGGCGGCTGGTGGACGACCTGTTGGCGTTGGCGCGCATCGAGGCAGGTCTCGAACTGCACCGGGAGCGCGTGGACCTGCTCGCGTTGGCCGAGGCCGAGGTGGGGCGGACGCGGTTGCTCGCGCCGGACTTCGACATCGCCGCGGAGGGCGAGTCGGCGTTCGTCTCGGGTGATCCGCAGCGGTTGGCGCAGGTGTTGGCGAACCTGGCCGACAACGCCCGCCAGGCCACCGGGCCGTCCGGCCGGGCTCGGCTGCGGGTGTCGAGGGCGGGCAACTTCGCGCTGCTGGTGGTGTCCGACAACGGGCCGGGCGTGCCGCCGGAGGACAGGGAACGCATCTTCGACCGGCTCGTGCGGCTGGACGAGGCCCGGGACCAGCGGTCCGGCGGCTCGGGGCTGGGACTCCCGATCGCCCGCGGTGTGGTCCGCGCACACGGCGGTGAACTGTGGTGCCTCGACCCGGACCAGACCCACCGCGCAGGTCCACGCCCGGACCGTCCAGAGCCCACCACCAGTACTACAACCAGCACCGTCACCCGATCGACCACGGCCAGTTCGCCCGACGACACCGCACCTGGCGGCACCACGCCGGATGACGTCACAGCCGGCGACACCGCTCCGCCTGTCGCAAGCTCGCCCGACACCAGTCCATCCGGCATGAGCCCAACCGACGCCAGGCCGACCGACGCCAAGCCGACCGACACGGGGCCGACCGACACGGGGGAAGGCAGCACCAGCGCCGGTGACCCGTCGGGTGTGCCGACAGTGGACACGCCGACCGGCGCGGAGGCGGTGGGTTTCGGGGCGGTCGGCGCGGGCACCGCACCGTCCGGCGTGGGGGCTGAGGCTTCCCACGACGGCGGTGCGGGCCCGAGTCGGGCAGGTGGAGGTAGTGCGGGTGCAGGCGGAGCTGGTGCGGGTGGGGCTGCGTTTGTGGTTCGGATGCCGTTGGACGAGTGAATGGGTGGAGGGGGTGGTGGAGGTCAGGCTTCCTTCGGTGGGGTGACCTTCTTGACGTAGAGGAGTCGGTCGCCCGCTTCCACGGCGTCGGCTTCCGGGGCGTCCACCCGGTACAGGGTGCCGCCGCGCACCACGCCCAGGACGATGTCCGGCAGGTGGCGGGGTGAGCCGCCGATCTCGGACGGCTCGACGTCGCGTTCCGCGATCGCCAGACCGGCGTCCGGGGTCAGCAGGTCCTCCACCATGTCGACCACCGACGGGGTGGCGGTGGCCATGCCCAGCAGCCTGCCCGCCGTCTCGCTGGAGACCACCACCGAGTCCGCGCCGGACTGGCGGAGCAGGTGCTCGTTCTCCCGCTCCCGCACCGACGCGACGATCTGGGCCTCCGGCGCCAACTCGCGGGCGGTGAGGGTGACGAGGACGGAGGTGTCGTCGCGGTTCGCGGCGACGACGACGGCGCGGGCGCGGGTCACGCCGGCCACGCGCAGCACGTCGTTGCTCGTCCCGGACCCGTGGACGGTGACCAGGCCGATCGAGGACGCGGCGTCCAGGGCTTCCTGGGCGGTGTCGACCACGACGATCGAGCCCGGCTCCATCCCGTCGCCCAACAGGGCGCTGACGGCGGACCGGCCCTTCGTGCCGTACCCGACGACGACCACGTGGTCCCGCACCTTGGTCCTCCACTTCTGGATGCGCAGTGCCTGCCTCGAACGCTCGGTGAGCACTTCGAGGGTCGTACCGACCAGGACGATCAGGAACAGCACCCGCAAGGGGGTGATCACCAGGACGTTGACCAGCCGCGCCGAGGAGCTGACGGGGGTGATGTCACCGTATCCGGTGGTCGACAACGACACCGTCGCGTAGTACACGGCGTCCAGGAAGGACAGCCCGTCGTCGTTGACGTCGCGGTAGCCGTTGCGGTCCAGGTACACGATCAGGACCGCGGCCATCAGCGCGGTGAACGCGCCGATCACCCGCTTGAGGATCGCACGGACCGGGCTCTGCACCGTGTCCGGCATCCTGATCACACCGACGAGCGAGTGGCCCGGCCGGTTGGCCAGCGATTCGCCCGGGCTCATGCGGCGGATCATGACAACCTCTCCGGCAGTAGCCGCCACAGCCGGGCGGCGGCCTCGGCGCCGCGGAGCAGCAGTGGCACGACGACGCGCTCGTCGGGCGCGTGGATCCGATCATCCGGCAACGTCGCGCCCAGGTACACGACCGGCACGCCGAGCCGCTCGTGCAGCAGCGCCGCAGGCCCGGAGCCACCCGTCCGGCTGAACCTCACGGGCTGCTCGAACGCGGCCTCCACGGCGTCGCGCACCGCCGTCACGGCCGGGTGGGAGACGTCCACCGCGTAGGGGGGCGCACCGTCGCCGCGGGCGATCACCTCGGCCCGCAGTCCGGCGGGGGTGTGCCGGTCGACGAACTCGCGCAGCGCCTCCGCGACCTGCTCGGGGCGCTGGTCGGGCACGAGCCGGAACGACAGCTTGACCGACGCGCTCGCGGGCACGATCGTCTTCAGGCCCGGTCCGGTGTAGCCGCCGTGGATGCCGTTGACCTCGGCGGTGGGGCGCACCCAGACCCGTTCGAGCGTCGACCAACCCGGTTCGCCGGCCAGTCCCCGTGCACCGCCGGCGTTCGCGAGCCACTCCGCCTCGTCGAACGGCAACGCTGCGTAGTCGGCGCGTTCGGCTTCGGTGGGTTCGATCACATCGGCGTAGAAGTCGCGCAGCTGCACGCGTCCGTCGTCGTCGTGGAGGGCGGCCACGAGCCGGGCGATGGCGGTCGCCGGGTTCGGCACGCTGCCGCCGGACCGACCGGAGTGGACGTCGGACGTGCCGCCGGTGAACACGACCTCCGCCCCGTACACGCCGCGTTGGCCGGTGCAGATCGTCGGCGCGTCGCGCCCGTAGAGCGGCGTGTCGGTGAACACCACCAGGTCGCACGCGAGGTCGTCGCGGTGGTCGTCGAGCAGGCGGGTCAGGTGCGGCGAACCGGACTCCTCCTCGCCCTCCACGAACAGCTTCAACGTCACCGCGGGCGTGGTCGAGCCGGTGGCCGCGAGGTGCGCACGGACGCCGAGCAGGTGCATCGCGACCTGGCCCTTGTCGTCGCTGGCACCCCGTCCGAACAGCTCTTCCCCGACCAGGGTCGGCTCGAACGGCGGGGTGTGCCACTGCTCGACCGGGTCGACCGGCTGCACGTCGTGGTGGCCGTAGACCAGCACCGTCGGCGCGTTCGGGTCGGCGGCGGGGAGGCAGGCGTAGACGGCGGGCAGCGCCGGTCCTTCCTGCCAGACCCGCACGTCGGGCCAGCCGTCGCGGCGCAACGCGTCGGCGAGCCAGTGGGCGGAGGCGGCCACGTCGCCGTGGTGCGCCGGGTCGACGCCGATCGACGGGATGGTCAGCCACTCGCGCAGGCCGACCAGGAAGTCGTCGGCGAACGCGGCCACGGCCGACCGCTCGGGATGTTCGGGATTTTCAGGCTCACCGCTCACGGTGCGGGAGGATAACCCTGGGAACGCCGTGCGGCGGCCGGCATGACAGGGTGGTCCCATGGAACCCACTCGTTCCCGTTCCTGGTCGGCGCTCGCGCTGGCCGGGTTGCTCGGCGCCGCCGGTGTCACGCACTTCGCCAAGCCGAAGCCGTACGACGCCATCGTGCCGCGCGTGCTGCCGGGCAAGCCCCGGACCTGGACGTACCTGTCCGGGGTCGTGGAGGTGGGGTTGGCCGCGGCGGTCGCCGTGCCGCGCACGCGCGGTCTGGGCGGCAAGCTCGCGGCGGGGTTCTTCGCGGCGGTGTTCCCGGCCAACGTCCAAATGGCTTACGCCTACCGCACCAAATCGCCCAGGGCGAAGGCCATCGCCTACGGTCGGTTGCCGCTTCAGGTGCCGCTCATCATGTGGGCCTTGAGCGTAGGGCGCTCAACTCGCTGATGACTCTCCGCACTGGGTTCGACACCCAGCGCGCCCGAGGGTCTGTCATTGAAACCGAAACCAGTCCTAGGATGCCCGAGTGCAACCGCTCCTCCACCATGCCGCGTCGGCGCTGGGTTGGCGCGGCATCGTCGTCCCCGACGTCGCCGTGCTGGGTCACCAGGTGTCGGCCGTCGTGCGGGTCCGCGCCGACGTGCACGAGTGGCGCAGCGCGAACGGCTGGCCGCCGCAGGCCGACCCGTCCTGGTTCCGCTCGTGGGTCGAGCCGTCGACGCACGAGCGGCTGCCCGTGCCCGCGGTCGAGCTGGTCGGTGTCCTGGTGGGCGAGTCCACGGTCGACCGCGCGCTGCAGTCGTGCGGGACGTTGATGACGCTCGCGCCGTGCGCGGTGGTGCTGCCCGCGCCGCAGGGTGACCAGTCGTGGCCGTTGATGGAGCTGGACTACTACGGCATCGGCGTGGTGTCGGTGGACGTGGCGGGCGTGGCCGAGCTGCTGGTGCCGCCGGAGGACCGGTCGATCGAGTTCGGGCCGTCGCTGTTCGGGCGCTGGCTGCTGGAGGTGCTCTACGACCGGGTGTTGCGGGACGTGTCCGCCGACACCCGGGCGACCACCTACCCGGCGTGAACGCCTGGTTCCGGTGACCGGCTAGTTCGGGATCGAGCGGACCAGCTCGCGCAGGCCGTCGGCGTCCAGCAGGTCGGCGGGGCGCAGCGTGTGGTCCTGGCGGACGTAGTGGAACGCCGCCCGCACCTTCTCCACCGGCGTGCCGGTCAACGACGCCCACGCCAGCCGGTAGGCGGCGAGCTGCACGGACAGCGCGGGCAGGCGGTCCTCGTCCGGGACGGCGCCGGTCTTCCAGTCGACCACGGTCCAGCCGCCGTCGTCGTCGGTGAACACGGCGTCCATCCGGCCGCGCACGGACAGGCCGTCGACCTCCGCCTCGAACGGCACCTCGACGTCGTGCGGGACGCGGTCGGCCCAGTCGCTGGCCAGGAACGCCTCCTGGAGGCGGGTGAGGTCGGAGTCCGGCGCCGCGCCGTCGTCGGCCGCGCCGGGCAGCTCGTCGAGGTCGAACAGGCGGCTCGCGCCGAACCGCTGTTCCAGCCAGGTGTGGAACGCCGTGCCGCGGCGGGCCAGCGGGTTGGGCGGGAACGGCAGCGGGCGGCGCAATCGGCGGGCCAGGGAGTCGGGGTCGGCCGCGAGCTCGACCAGCTGGCTGACCGAGAGGTGGTCGGGCAGGACGACGCGTTCCCGGCGGTTGCCCGCGGCGGCGCGTTCGGCCAGGAGCACGTCGACGTCCCGCGACCAGCCCTCCGGGTCTTCCTCGTCGACGAAGTCGGACTCGGCGGGCACGGGAGCGGCCTCGGACTGTGACTCGGTCGCGCTGTCGGCGGGTTCGGTGTCGGCGGGTTCGGTGTCGACGGGTTCGGTGTCCGGGGGCTCGAAGTCCGGCTCCGGGAGATCCGGGGGTTCCGAGGGCTCGACGAACGCGAGCGGTGGACCGGGGTGTGGTTCGTCACCCAGGCCGTCCTCGGTGTGCGCCTCGCGCGGGTCCTGGTCCGGGGGTTCCAGGTCGTGCGGGTCGGGAGGCAGGTCGTCCTCGTCCGGTGGCTCCGGGGGGAGGTCGGCGGCCGGGGAAGCGGCAGAGGAGGGAGCAGGGGTGGGGGGTGCGGTCAGGTGGCGTTCGAGGGCGGCCAGGACCAGGGCGGCTCCCTCGGCCACGGCGGCACGGCGCTTGCCCAGCGGGTCGGCGGGCCACTGGGCGGTCTTGGTCTGGGACGCGAGGGGGTTCGGGTCGTCCTCGGCGGGTCGGGGGGCCCAGTGGGCGATGTCGGCCGGCGGGTGGTCGGCGGCCAGCACGGACTCGCGGATCTCGGTCAGGAACGCCGAGGGCCCCTTGGGCTTGTCCCCCGTCTCGCCCCACCAGTGCCCGGACACCAGCAGGCTGTGCTCGGACCTGGTCAGGGCGACGTAGAGCAGCCGGCGCTCCTCCACGAGCCGGCGGGCGTCGAAGTCGTCCTCGTGCCGGACCAGCGCCTCCTCGACCTCCTTGCGGTTCGCGTCGGGCGCGATGCGCAGCTTCGGCAGGTCTTCGGCATCGCCACGCAGGTCGGCGGGCAGCTCGGCCACCGAGCGCAGCCAGCTGGACGACTTCTTCCGGCCCGGGAACACGTCCTTCACCACGTGCGGCACGGCGACGATGTGCCACTCCAGGCCCTTCGCGGAGTGCATGGTCAGCACCTGCACCCGGTTCTCGGCCACCTCCACCTCGCCGGGTTCGAGGCCGTCCTCGGCCTGCTCGGCGGTGTAGAGGTAGTCCAGCAGGGCGGGCAGGGTGGCCGACGGGCTGGCGGCGGCGAAGTCGTTGACCACGTCGGCGAACGCGTCCAGGTGCGCCCGGCCCACGCCGCCCGGCCGGGCCATGGCCTCGATGTCCAGCAGCAACGTCCGCTCGACGTCCGCGACCAGCTCGGGCAGCGGCTGTTCCAGGCGTCGGCGCAACGACGACAGCTCCGCGCCCAGCCGCCGGATCCGCCGGTACCCCTCGGCGGAGTACGCGGTCGGGTCGCCCGGGTCGTCCAACGCGTCGGCCAGGCCGGCCTGCTCGGCGTGCTCGCCGGGCAGGGCGTCGGCCAGCACGGCCAGCGGGTCGTCCGCCACGGCCTGCCGGTTCGGCGCACCCGCCAGGTCGCGCGCCCGCGCCCACAGCGCGGCCAGGTCGTACGCGGCGACCCGCCAGCGCGACCCGGTGAGCAGCCGGGCGGCGGCGGTGCCCGCCAGGGGGTCGACCAGGACGCGCAGCGCGCTGGTCAGGTCCCGCACCTCCGGCTCGTCGAGCAGGCCGCCCAGGCCGACGACCTCGACCGGCAGGCCGCGGTCCCGCAGCGCCGCCGCGATGTTCGCCATGTCCGAGCGGCGGCGCACCAGCACCGCCGCGGTCGGCGGCTCGTCGCTGGTGTCCAGGTGCTGTTCCCACTGCGCGGCGACGGTGTCGGCCAGCCAGTCCAGCTCCTGCCGCACGTCGTCGAACAACGCCACCCGCACGTCGCCCGGTCCGGCGCCGTCGCGGGCACGCAGCTCGTCCACGTCCAGGCCCATGGCGCGCAGCGGCGCGGACACGGCGTTGGCCAGCGCCAGCACCTCGGGCGGGTTGCGGAAGCTCGTGAGCAGCCCGTACTTCTTCGCGGGCGGGAAGTCGTGCACGAACCGGGGCAGGTTCGCCGCGGACGCGCCGCGCCAGCCGTAGATCGCCTGCGCCGGGTCGCCCACCGACGTGACGGGCATCGGCTCGCCCCGCCCGAACAACGACCGCAGCAGCACGCGTTGGGCGTGGCCGGTGTCCTGGTACTCGTCCAGCAGCACGGCCCCGTAGCGCTCGCGTTCGCCGCGCACGACCTCCGGGTGCTCGGAGGCCAGCCGGGCGGCCAGGGACATCTGGTCGGCGAAGTCCATCGCCGCTTCCCGCCGCTTCCGCGCCTGGTAGGCCTCCAGCAGCGGCAGCAGGTTGACGCGCAGGCGCTGGGCGTTGACCACGGCCTTCAGCGACTCGGGCAGGCCGTCGCGCTGGCGCGCGGTCCTGGGCGCGTTCTCGACGACCTGGCACAGCCACTCGGCGTGCTCGCGCAGGGCGGTGGGCTCGACCAGGTGCTCGCCCAGCTCACCGGCCAGCGCGAGCAGGTAGCCGGTGACGGTGGCGGGCACCTTGTCGGTGTCGATGTCCTCGGCCCACGTCGACACCACGCGGTGCGCGAGCTGCCACGCCGCGGTCTCGGTGAGCAGCCGCACGCCCGGTTCGACGGGCAGCCGCAGGCCGTGTTCACCGACGAGCCTGCCCGCGTAGGCGTGGTAGGTCAGGATCACCGGTTCGGTGGTCAGCACGGCGGCACGGCGTTCGCCGCTGGGGTCGAGGCGGTCCAGCAGGGACGACCCGCCGAGCCGGCGCAGCCGCAGCCGGACCCGGTCGGACAGCTGGCGGGCGGCCTTGCGGGTGAACGTGAGGCCGAGGACCCGGTCGGGGGTGACGAAGCCGTTGGCGACCAGGTACACCACGCGGGCGGCCATCGTCTCGGTCTTGCCGGCGCCGGCCCCGGCGACGACGAGCGCGGGCGCGGTGGGCGCGGCGACGACGGCGGCCTGCTCGGGCGTCGGCTTGGGCAGGCCCAGCGCTTCGGCGACCTCGAACGGGCTGGCGAGCGCCACCGGCTCACCCGTCACCCGTTGGACCCCGCTCGGCACGACCACGTCCCGCATTCTCCGTGGTCGGGTCGCGGCGGCTCCGGCGACCCGCGGGGCGGGGGCGTAATCGCTGGTCGGCTACTGGCTGACCTGGCGTCCGGACGAGTGCACCGGGCAGGTGGTGCGGGCCGGGCAGCGGTCGCAATCGGGGTTCTCGGCCGCCCGGTAGCTCGGTCCGACGCTCGACCCGGCGGCCAGCTGCACGGCCTCCAGCCACACCCGCACGCCCTGCTCGTCGAGCGGCGCCTGCTCCCGCTCGACGGCCCCGGTCTTCTTGTCCTCCTTGGCCACGTACAGCAGCCGCGCGCCGCCGGGGTCGGTGCCCAGGCCCAGGTGCGTGAAGCCGCCCAGCGCCGACGCCAGCTGGTAGACCGCGAGCTGCGGGTGCTGCTGCGCGTCGTTCCTGCTCACGGGGGTCTTGCCGGTCTTGACGTCCACCACGACCGGCCGGCCGTCGCGGTCGGTCTCCAGCCGGTCGACCCGGCCGCGCACCCGCAGGAACGGCCCGCCCTCCTGCTTGGGCACCTCGACCGAGATCTCCTCCTCGACGGCGACCTGGGTGAGCTGGGAGCGGCTGGACGCCAGCCACTCCAGGAACGTGTCGAGCATCCGCTCCACCCGGATCCGCTCGCGCCGGGAGAACCAGGGTGCGCCCGCGTCCACCGCGGCCCACGCCTCGTCCAGCCTGACCCGCAGCTCCTTCTCGTCCGCGCCGGTCGCGGCGGCCTGCGCCAACGCGTGCACGAGGGTGCCGGTGATCGACGCCAGCTCGGCCGGGTCCTGCCCGCCGTGCCGTTCCACGACCCAGCGCAGCGGGCACCTCGCCAGCGTCTCCACGGTGGACGGCGACACGCTCACCGTGTGCTCCTCGGTCCACAGCGGATCGTCGGTGGTGACATCCGCCAGGCCGTACCAGGAGTCCGGGTGCGCGCCGGGAACGCCCTCCGCCGCCAGCCGGGCCAGCTGGACGGCCGCCCGTTCCCGCCGTTCGGCCGGCTCGTCGTCCGAGCACACGACCCGCCGCAGCTCACCGACCAGCTCGGCCAGCACCAGCCCGCGCTCGGGGGTGAACGTGGGCCGCTCCGGTTCGCCGGTGGACAGCTCCTCGATCTCGTCCAGGAACCGCGACGGCTGCTCGTCCTCGCCGCGGACCGCGCTGACCAGCAGCGTCCGCTGCGCCCGGCTGGCCGCGACGAGCAGCAGCCGCCGCTCCTCGGCCAGGATCGGCGCGATCGCGGACACCGTTTCCGCCGACACGCCCGCCACCACGTCGACCATCCGCTCGACGCCCAGCAGTGACCCGCGCAGCCGCAGGTCGGGCCAGCTGCCCTCCTGCACGCCCGGCACCGCCACGACCGTCCACTCACGACCGGCGGCGGCGTGCGCGGTCAGCACCGACACCGCCTCACCGACCGGCGCGGACGCCGCCAGCGTGTCGCCCACGATCTCCTGCGCGGCCAGGTAGTCCGCGAAGCCCTCGGCGCCCGAGCCGGGCAGCCGGTCGACGTACTTCGCCGCCGACTCGAACAGCGCCACGATCGCGTCGAGGTCCCGGTCGGCTTGCATGCCGGACGTGCCGTGCCGCGCGGACTGCGCCGCCCACCGCAGCTCCAGCCCCGTCGTCTGCCACAGCTCCCACAGCACCTGCTCGACGGTCAGCCCGTCGGAGATCCCCTTGCGCGCCTTGCGCAGCAGCCCGGCGATCCGGCGGGCCGGCTGCGCCTCGGCGTCCTCCAACGCGGCCAGCCGGTCGTCGGACTCGATCACCTCGACCAGCAGCTCGCCGCTCGGCCGGTCACGGCCCGCGGCCAGCTCCAGCCGGCGCAGGCCGCGCCGCAACCGCCGCAGCGCCAACGGGTCCGCACCGCCCAGGGGCGAGGACAGCAGCATCGCCGCGGTGTCCTCGTCCAGGCTGCCCGGCACGGCCGCGCATCGCAGCAGCGCCAGGAACGGCACCACCGCGGGTTGCCGGGCCAGCGGCAGCTCGTCGCGCGGCACCGCCACCGGCACGCCCGCCGCGAGCAGCGCCCGTTGCAGCACCGGCAGCGCCAGGACCGCCGACCTCGCCACCACCGCCATCCGCGACCACGGCACCTCGTCGATCAGGTGCGCCCGGCGCAGCTGGTCGGCCACCCAGCTCGCCTCCTGCGCGGCGGACGCGAACAGCCGCACCCGCACGGCGCCCGTGCCGTCCGCCGGCGTCACCTCGCGGGTCGGTGACGCGCCGGGCAGCCTGGCCGCGAGCCGGCCGACCGCCGCCCTGATCTCCGGCGTCATCCGGTAGCCCCGCCGCAGCACCACGGCCGGTCCGTCCGCCTCGGACAGCAGCGTCGGGTCCGCGCCGCGGAACGAGAACACCGCCTGGTCCGGGTCGCCGGCCAGGACGAACTCCTGCGCCGCCTCACCGAGCACGCGGATGAACGCGTGCTGCAAGGGGTCGAGGTGCTGCGCGTCGTCCACCAGCAGGTGCCGCACCCGTCGCCGTTCGGCCGCCAGGAGGTCCGGGTCGGTCTCGAACGCCAGCAGCGCGCTGCCGACCAGCTCCGCCGCGTCGAACGACGGCGCGTGCCCCTGACCGCTGCTGGCCAGCAGGTTGACCTGCTCGTACTGGGTGGCGAACAGCCCGGCCGCCACCCACTCCTCGCGGGAGTGCTTGCGGCCCAGCTCGGTCAGGTCCTCCGGGGCGAGGCCGCGTTCGGTGGCGCGCAGCATCAGGTCGCGCAGCTCGTGCGCGAAGCCCGGCAGCGTCAACGCGGGCCGCAGCCGTTCCGGCCACTTCCGCGCGCCCATGCTCACGTCACCGGCCAGCAGTTCTCGCACCACCGCGTCCTGCTCCGGACCGGACAGCAGGCGCGGCGCGGGCTCCCCAGCCCGGACGGCCTGCGCCCGCAGCACCGCGAACGCGTACGAGTGGACGGTCCGGACCAGCGGCTCCTGGGTGGTCGGCAGCGCGCCGGCCGCCCCGGCCCCGGTCAGCAGGCGGGTGATGTGGGCGCGCATCGCCTCCGCGGCGCGACGGTTCGCGGTGAGCACCAACACGTTCTCGGGGTGCGCGCCGCCTTCGAGCACCCGGTTCGCGACGACCTCGGCCAGCAGCGTGGTCTTGCCCGTGCCGGGACCGCCGAGCACCCGCAACGGCCCGCCGACGTGCTCGAACACGGCGCGGGCGGGTGCGTCCCAGTCGCGCCGGGGCTCTTCCTGCCGCACCCGGCGCACCAGCAACGGGGCCCTGTTCGCAACCACGGGAGGCATCGAACCACGAACTGTGTTGGATTGCCGCTGCTCTGTTTAATGGCCGCTGCTCCGCAGACGGCGGCGAGGTCGCCGGGAAGTCGTCCGTTCGCGCCCTGATTCACGGCGATCCC
>NZ_JBFAAX010000040.1:0-28243 GCF_040639995.1 Actinosynnema sp. NPDC023658
CCTCGGCGTCACGGCCGATCGCCGCGTACCGGGACATGACGCGCTGCAACGAGTCCCGGTCCGCGACCGGAGCCGTCGGCAGCTCCACCGCGGCCGACGACGACGGTCGGGCCAGCACGCCGAGCGCCAGGTCCGCCGCGACCGCCTCGGCCGCCCGCGTGCCGACGACCAGGCCCTCCAGCAGGCTGTTGGACGCCAGGCGGTTCGCGCCGTGCAGCCCGGTCCGGGCCACCTCGCCCGCCGCGTACAGACCGGTCACGCCCGTTCGTCCGTCCACGTCGGACACCACGCCGCCGCACGCGAAGTGCGCCGCGGGCGCCACCGGGATCGGGTCGCCCGCCGGGTCCACGCCCGCCGCGAGGCAGGCCGCGTGCACGGTCGGGAACCGGCGCGCGAAGTCGGAGATGCCGGTGGCGTCGAGGAACACGTGGTCGTCCACGCCGCCGGGACCGCCCGCCATGTGCCGGGTGATCGCCGCGGCGACCACGTCCCGGGGCGCGAGGTCCTCCAACGGGTGCACGCCGCGCATGACCCGCGCGCCGGTCGCGTCGACCAGCACCGCGCCCTCGCCGCGCACCGCCTCGGTGACCAGCGGGCAGCGGCCACGCGCACCCCGCCCGGTGTAGAGGACGGTCGGGTGGAACTGCACGAACTCCACGTCCGCCGCCACCGCGCCCGCGCGCAGCGCCAGCGCCAGGCCGTCGCCGGTGGCCACCTCCGGGTTGGACGTGGCCTGGTAGAGCTGGCCGAGGCCGCCGCTGGCCAGCAGCACGGCGGGCGCGCTGAGCACGCCCGGCACGCCGTTGCCGTCCAGCACGAGCAGCCCGCACACCTGGCCGAGCGGGGTGCGCACCGCGTCCACCGCGATGTGGTGCTCCAGCACAGGCACGCGTCCGTCGGTCGCCGCCGCCAGCAGCGCGCGCTCCACCTCCGCGCCGGTCGCGTCGCCGCCCGCGTGCACCACCCGGAACGCGCTGTGCCCGCCCTCCCGCGCGCGGGCCAGCCCGCCGGTCGGCGCGGGGTCGAACACCGCGCCGCGCTGTCGCAGCCGGGTCACCGCCGCCGGGCCGCCCGCGATGATCGCCGCGACGGCGGCCTCCTCGCACAGCCCCGCGCCGGCGACCAGCGTGTCGCGCACGTGCGCGTCGACCGTGTCGCCCTCGTCGTGCTCGTCGGGCAGCACGACGGCCACGCCGCCCTGCGCCCACCGGGTGTTGCCGTCCTCGCCGGACGCCTTCGTCACGACCAGGACCCGCAGCCCCAGCTCACGCGCGCGCAGCGCCGCCGTCAGACCGGCCACGCCCGTGCCGACGACCAGCAGGTCGGCGCGGGCCTCCCACAGCGGGGTGCTCATTCCCCGCCGCCGGGCTGCCCGATCTCGATCATGCGCTGCACCGCGCCCTGCGCCCGCTTCGCGGTCTCCAGGTCCACGTGCACCTCGTCCTTGCCCTCCCGCAGGCCGCGCAGCAGCGCCGCCGGGGTGATCATCTTCATGTAGCGGCACGACGCCCGGTCGTTCACCGCGCGGAAGTCGATCTCCGGCGCGGCCCGGCGCAGCTGGTGCAGCATGCCGATCTCGGTGGCGACGAGCACCGACTTCGCGCTGGTCGTCCGCGCGGCGGTGATCATGTCGCCGGTCGAGAGGATCTTGACCTTGTCCGCCGGGACGGTGCCCTCGCCCGCGAGGTAGAGCGCCGACGTGGCGCACCCGCACTCGGGGTGGATGAACAGGTCCGCGTCGGGGTTCGCCGCCGCGCGCTCGGCCAGCTCCGGGCCGTTGATGCCCGCGTGGACGTGGCACTCGCCCGCCCAGATGTGCAGGTTCTCCCGGCCCGTCTCGCGCTTGACGTGCGCGCCGAGGAACTGGTCCGGCAGGAACAGCACCTCCCGGTCGGCCGGGATGGACCGCACCACGTCCACCGCGTTCGACGAGGTGCAGCAGATGTCGGTCTCCGCCTTCACCTCGGCCGTGGTGTTGACGTAGGAGACGACGACCGCGCCGGGGTGCTCGGCCTTCCACGCCCGCAGCTGCTCGCCGGTGATCGAGTCGGCCAGCGAGCACCCCGCCCGCTCGTCCGGGATCAGGACCGTCTTGTGCGGGGCCAGGATCTTGGCCGTCTCGGCCATGAAGTGCACGCCGCAGAACACGATGGTCGACGCGTCGCTCGCGGCCGCGATGCGGCTGAGCGCCAGGGAGTCACCGGTGTGGTGGGCGATGTCCTGGATCTCGGGCAGCTGGTAGTTGTGCGCGAGGATGACCGCGTCCCGCTGGCGCGCGAGCTCCAGCACCTCGGCACGCCACGCGGCGTCCGGCGCGATCCCGTCGTAGGCGCCGTCCGAGGTTCGCTCCACGTAGGCGGTAGCGACCATGGGTTCCTCCCTAGAGCCAGGTTTTCGCCTAACGGTCGAAAACGTGGCCGATAGTATCAGCCGAGTGGGACTGGCGGAACATGAAGTGCTGGCCGCGGTGCTCCAGGTGAGAGCCGGATCACTCCAGGTCATGCTGTGGGAACGCGCCCGGGAACCCCACGCTCACCGCTGGTCACTGCCTGGTGGCGGGCTGGGCGACGACGAGGACGTCGAGGCCTCGATCCGCCGTCAGTTGGCCGAGAAAGTCGACGTGCGACAGTTGTCACACGTCGAGCAGCTGGCCGTGTTCAGCACCCCCACGCGAGTGCCCGGACCGCGGGTCGTGGCGACCGCGTTCCTCGGCCTGGTCCCGTCCCACATCGACCCCGTGGTGCCGTCGGACACCGCGTGGCACCCCGTGGACGCGCTGCCCGCGACCGCGTTCGACCACGAGGCCATCTGCCGCCGCGCCCACCACCGGCTGGCGTCGAAGCTGTCGTACACGAACGTCGGTTTTGCCCTGGCGCCGCCGGAGTTCACCATCTCCGCGTTGCGCTCGCTGTACTCGGCGGCCCTGGGCTACAAGGTGTCGGCGACGAACCTGCAACGCGTGCTGTCGCGGCGGGGGCTGCTGGAGCCGACCGGCGGCACCGTGCAGCCCGGCCCGTCCGGCGGCAGGCCCGCCGCCCTGTTCCGGTTCGTGTCGGGCGAGATGCGGGTCACCGACCCGTTCGCCGTGCTGCGGCCACCGTCCACCCGTAGCTTGGGTTCGTGACCACGACGCTCCCCCTGTTCCCGTTGGGCACCGTGCTGCTGCCAGGCGCTTCCCTGCCGCTGCACGTGTTCGAGCCCCGGTACCGGCAGCTGACCGTCGACCTGGTGACGGGCGCGGTGCCGGAGCGGACGTTCGGCGTCGTGTCGATCAAGCAGGGCTGGGAGGTCGGCGCGGAGAACGTCGAGGCGCTCAACGACGTCGGCTGCACCGCCGTGCTCCAGGAGGCCCGGCCGCTGCCGGACGGGCGGTACGACCTGACCACGTCGGGCGGCAGGCGGTTCCGCCTGCTGGAGGTGGACGAGGACAGCGCGCCGTACCTGATCGGGTCGGTGGAGTGGCTGCCCGACACCGCCGCGCCGCCGGAGGTGGAGGCGGTGCTGCCGCTGCTGGCGGAGAGCGCGCGGGCGGCGCACGGCCGGTACCGGCAGGCGGCGTACCTCGGTGAGGGTCGTCGGGCGCCCGACGAGGACACGGCGTTGGCCGAGCTGGCGTACGCGTTGGTGGCCGACTGCCTGCTGACGCTGGAGGACCGGCAGCGGTTGCTGGAGGAGAGGTCGCCCGCCCGGCGACTGCGCCTGGTGCGCAAGGTGCTGCACCGGGAGGCGGGCATCCTGGGCGCGTTGAGCGCGGTGCCCGCGCCGTTGTCGGAATTGGGTCAGCTTCCTCATCGCAACTGACCGTTCCGGTGCCCGGTGTAGAATCCGGCGATGACCCTGCGCGCGCTGCTCGACAGCGGTATTCCCCTTGTCGCGGTCAGCTTCGCCGACGACGACGTCGATCGGGCGGCGGAAGAAGCGCGTTCCGCCGGTGTCGACGTGGCCGAATTGCGCATCGACCGCTTCTCCCGGACCGATGTCGGGCACGTCCGCGAACAGGTCCGCGCGTTCGGGGGGTTGCCGGTCCTGGCGACCGTGCGCTCGGCGTTCGAGGGCGGTGGGTGGAAGGGCTCCGAGGCCGAGCGGCTGGAGGTGTTCCGCGCGGTCGCGCCGCTGGTGGACGCGGTGGACGTCGAGCTGTCGTCCCGGGAGCTGCTGGCCGACGTGATCACCGCCGCACGGGCGCACGACACGCTCGTGATCGTGTCGTACCACAATTTCGACCGCACTCCCGGTCAGGACGAGCTCACCGCGATCGTGCGTGACGCGAAGGCCGCCGGCGCGGATGTCGTGAAGATTTCCACGATGGCGACGAGTAGCGCGGACGTGAAGGTCCTGGCGTCATTGTTGGTGAACGCGGATGACGACACGGAGCTGATCGTGATCGCCATGGGCGCGATCGGCACCGCGTCCCGCATCTTCTTTCCCGCTCTCGGTTCGAAGGTGACTTACACGTTCATCGGCCACCAGCCCACGTCGGGTCAACTGGGCTTCGCCGAGACGTTCCGGCTCATGCGGCGGTTCTACCCGGAGTACGACCGGCGCAAGACCGCCGTCGACGCCTGAGCGCACCCGCCCCTCCCCTCCTCGCTCGCCCTCGCCCCGCTCCACCGCCGCGCGCCCCGGGATGGCCGGGTCGTGCGCTTCGCCGTGCCCTGAGCGTTCAACTCGGGTGTCCTGGACGTAGGACACGCGCGCTCTGGACGTAGGACACGCGGTTCGCTCGAATGCCGCTGTGGGATTGTTCAACAATCCTCTACGGTGTGATCCACCGCACCCCCACAGCTGCGAGGTGATCCTCGACATGAGCACCACGGACATCGACACCGAGGAAGGCCGGGGCCTGTTCGCGTGGTTCCACACGCTGGGCCGCAACGGCAAGCGGGCGTTCGTCGGCGCGTTCGGCGGCTACGGCCTGGACGCGTACGACTTCCAGGTCCTGCCCCTGAGCCTGTTCGCGATCACCGCCTACTTCGGCATCGGCAAGGCCGAGGCGGGCCTGCTCACCACCGTCACCCTGGTCGTGTCCGCCGTCGGCGGCGCGATCGCGGGCGTCCTCGCGGACCGCATCGGCCGGGTCCGCACGCTCATGATCACGGTCATCACCTACGCCGTCTTCACGGTCCTGTGCGGCTTCGCGACCAGCTACGAGATGCTGCTGGTGTTCCGTGCGTTGCAGGGCCTGGGCTTCGGCGGCGAGTGGGCGGCGGGCGCGATCCTCGTCGCGGAGTACTGCCGGCCGAGGTACCGGGGCCGCACGGTCGCGTTCATCCAGAGCTCGTGGGCCGTCGGCTGGGGCCTGAGCGTCGTCGTCTACACCGCCGTGTTCAGCTTCCTGCCGCAGGACATCGCCTGGCGCGTGCTGTTCTGGACCGGCGCGCTCCCCGCCGTCCTGATCTTCTACGTCCGCCGCGGCGTCGAGGACGCGCCCAAGGTCGAGCGGGTGCTGAAGACCGCCGCCGCCCGGACCGGCTTCACGGCCGTCTTCCGCGGCGGGCTCGGCCGCACCACGCTGTTCGCCTCGATCCTCGCCACCGGCGTCCAGGGCGGCTACTACACCCTGGCGGGCTGGGTGCCGACGTACCTCAAGACCGAGCGCGGCCTCAGCGTCGTCGGCACCGGCGGCTACCTGGCCCTGCTCATCAGCGGCGCGTTCGCCGGGTACATCACCGGCGGGTACCTGACCGACACCCTGGGCCGCAAGCGCACGTTCACCCTGTTCGCGGTGCTCAGCGCGGTCCTGATCGTGCTGTTCACCCAGGTCCCGGCGGGCGCCAACGGCCTGATCCTGCTCATCACGTTCCCGCTCGGGTTCACCACGTCAGCGATCTTCAGCGGTTTCGGCTCCTACCTCGCGGAGCTGTACCCGACCGAGGTGCGCGGCACCGGCCAGGGCTTCACCTACAACTTCGGCCGCGCGGTCGGCGCGTTCTTCCCCACCCTGGTCGGGTTCCTGGCGGAGGGCATGGGCGTCGGCGGCGCGATGGTCTTCGGCGCGGTCGCCTACGGCATCGCCGTGGTGGCCCTGCTGGGCCTGCCCGAGACGAAGGGGGTGGAGCTGCGATGACCACGCCGAGGGAAGTGCGCCGGGACCACCGGGGGCCGACGGCGGGCCTCGCGGACGGGTACGCCCAGGCCAACCTGATCGCTGTGCCGGAGGACTGGGCGTACGACGTGCTGCTGTTCACCCAGCGCAACCCGGGGCCGTGCCCGGTCCTGGACGTCACCGACCGGGGCAGCACCAGGACCGTCCTGGCGCCCGACGCGGACCTGTCGCGCGACGTGCCCCGCTACCGCGTCTGGGAGCACGGCGAGCTGACGGCCGAGCCCACCGACGCGGCCGAGCACTGGCGCGACGACCTGGTCGCCTTCCTCATCGGGTGCAGCTTCACGTTCGAGTCGGAGCTGAAGCGGGCGGGCGTCCCGCTGCGGCACGTCGAGCAGGGGCGCAACGTGCCGATGTACGTCACCGACCGCGAGTGCCGCCCGGCGGGCCGCCTGCACGGGCCGGTGGTGGTGTCGATGCGGTACGTCCCGCCCGACCTGGTCGACGTGGCGCGCGCCGTCACCGCCCGGATGCCCGCCGTCCACGGTGCGCCGGTCCACGCGGGCGACCCGGCAGCGCTGGGCATCGCGGACCTCGACCGGCCGGACTTCGGCGAGCGCACCGAACCGCACGAGGGTGACGTGCCGGTGTTCTGGGCGTGCGGCGTGACGCCGCAGGCGGCGGTGATGGCGTCGAGGCCGCCGTTCGCGATCACCCACGCGCCGGGGCACATGTTCGTCACCGACGTGCCGGACCTGGCCTACCGGCTCTGAGCCGGCGGCCCGGGGTCACCCCAGCCGTCGACCCAGGTCGTCCAGGCCGTTCCACGCGGCCAGGCAGCCGTACGCCAGCGCCGTGCCCAAGGGCCACGCCAGCAAGCCCCACCACGTCTCCAGCACCGGGGCCAGGGCGATGACGTCACCCACCTCGGGCGCGGCGCCGACGGCGTACCGGCTGCCCGCCGACCCGGTGCCGACGAGCTGGGCCAGGTAGGCGGCCACGACCGCGCCGAGCGTGGCCGCCAGCATCACCACCGGGCCGCGCCGCTCGCGCAGCATCCACACCGCGATGCCGGTGAGCAGCCCCGCGCCCAGCCCGATCAGCACGAACAGCATCAGCCCGTCGAGCCGGTGGTAGCTCTCGCCGGTCACCGGGATCATCGACCCGTCCTGCTGCACCACCGCGTTCTGGGGCGGCGCGAGCCACGCCCACAGCCACCCCGCGGGCAGCCCGAGCAGCGAGATCGCGGACAGCACGGAGAACGAGGGCAGCAGGTCGCGCTTCACCACGACGCGCGGCCGCTGCACCACGTAGTAGTACTCGAACGCCGGTGCGGGTGGCACCCGAACGGGCGTCGCCCGCTCGTCCACCGGTTGCTCCGCCACCCGACGACCTCCCTGCACCCGTGACCAGATGCACGGCAGGTTACCGCGCGGAGGTGATCTCCCCGTGACGGCTGCACGTGGCCGTCCACCCGGCCGGTGTCACCTGCACCACCATCCGACGCGCGCACTCGGCGCAGAACCGCGGCGGGTCGATCACGCCCAGCCGCGACGCGCACGCGGAGTGGTCGGCCTCCGCGAGCGCCTTGCCGCAATAACCGCAGAAAGTCACAGCACCCAGCCCGGTCGTCACAGGGTCTTGCTCAGTTCCTTGATCGGCATGGACAGCTCGGTCAGCATGTCGAGGTCGTCCTGCGCCGGGCGGCCGAGGTTGGTCAGGTAGTTGCCGACGATGATCGCGTTGACACCGCCCAGCATGCCCTGCTTGGCGCCCAGGTCGCCGAAGGTCAGCTCACGGCCGCCGGCGAAGCGCAGGATCGTGCGCGGCAGGGCCAGCCGGAACGCGCCGACGGTCCGCAGCGCGTCGGGGCCCTCGACCACCGGGTAGTTCTCGTACGGCGTGCCGGGGTTGGGGATGAGGAAGTTCAGCGGCACCTCGTCGGGCTCCAGCTCCGCGAGCTGCACGGCGAACTCGGCGCGCTGCCCCAACGACTCGCCCATGCCGATGATGCCGCCGCAGCAGACCTCCATGCCCGCCGCGCGGATCATCTTCAGGGTGTCCCAGCGCTCCTCCCACGAGTGCGTGGTGACCACGTTCGGGAAGTGCGAGCGGGCCGTCTCCAGGTTGTGGTTGTAGCGGTGGACGCCCATGTCCACCAGCTCGTCCACCTGCTCCTGGGTGAGCATGCCGAGCGAGCACGCGATCTGGATGTCGTTGCCGTCCTCGCGGATGGCCTTGATCCCGTCGCGCACCTGCGACAGCAGCCGCTTGTCCGGCCCGCGCACGGCGGCGACGATGCAGAACTCGGTCGCGCCGGTCTCGGCTGTCTGCCGGGCGGCCCTCACCAGGCCGGGGATGTCGAGCCACGCCGAGCGCACCGGCGAGGGGAACTGGCCGGACTGGGAGCAGAAGTGGCAGTCCTCGGGGCAGCCGCCGGTCTTGAGCGACACGATGCCCTCGACCTCGACCTCCGGGCCGCACCAGCGCATCCGCACCGCGTGCGCCAGCTCCAGCAGCTCGGGGATCCGCTCGTCGGGCAGCCGGAGGACTTCGAGCACCTGCTCCTCGGACAGCCCGACGCCCTGCTCCAGCACCTGCTCGCGGGCAACGCCGAGGACATCGAGCTGTTCAGGGGCTGCGGTCACGACTTCTCCTCGTCAACTCCGGCGGTGGTCCGCCGTGCAGTCTGCCGCACGGACCCCGCCCCGCCCCAGCGACGTGCGTCACTGGTTCGGTCGACCTCGGTCGGTGATCGGCGCGACCGCCTCAACAGGTGTGGGGCGCGGCGAACTTCTCCGGGTCGAAGGTGCCGCCGAACCACGGCGAGAGGCCCTGCCGGGCCACGTCCACGAACTCGGACCGCCCCAGCGACGCCGCGCCGTCGGGCAGCACGCCGAGCAGCGGTGCGCCGGCGGCCTCGGGCAGGTCGGCCAGGGTGGTGCGGTGGGCCAGGTCCGGCTCGGCGGGCCAGCGGCCCACCACCACGCCGACCGACTCCAGGCCTCGGTGGAGCAGGGCCTCGGCGGTCAGCGCGGTCATGTTCAACGTGCCCAGGCCGCCGTGCGCGACGACGAGCACCGGGGCGTTGAGCGCCCACGCGGCGTCCGCGATGGTCGAGCCCGCGCCGTCGAACCGGACCAGCAGCCCGCCCGCGCCCTCGACCAGCACCAGGTCGTGCGTCTCGTCCAGCGCCACGGCCGCCGAGGCGACCTCGCTGGGGTGCAGGGTGGGCAGCCCGGACCGGCGCGCGGCCGTGGCCGGTGCCAGTGGTTCGGGGTATCGGCGCAGCTCACGGGTGGTGACCGGGCCCGCGAGGCGGACCACCTCGGCGAGGTCCCCCGGCTCGCCCTCCGCGACACCGGTCTGCGCGGGCTTGAGCACGGCGACCCGTCGACCTTCGGCCGCGGCCAGTGCCGCCAGGGCGGCGACCACCACGGTCTTGCCGACCTCCGTGCCGGTGCCGGTGATCACGAGGACGCTCACGGGCACTCACCCTAGGCCTGTACGGAGCGTTGCGGTCTTCCGCGTTCTACAGTCACCGGTATGAGTGAGATCGTTCTCTACGGTGCGGACTGGTGCGGCGACTGCCGCCGGGCGAAGGCGTGGCTGCGGGAGCACGAAGTGCCGTTCACCGACGTCGACGTCGAGCACGACGACGCGGCCCGCGACCGCGCCATCGAGTTCGCCGGCGGGCGCAAGAACATCCCGGTGGTCGTGCTGCCCGACGGCCGGGTGCTGGTCGAGCCGACGAACACCGAGCTCGCCGCCGCGGTCCAAGGCTGACGTGGGGAGCAGCGGAAGACGCAAGCGCCGGCAGCAGCTCTCCCAGCGCCGACGCGACGCCGCGTCCGTCCCCGCCGCCACCCGGCTCGCCGCCCGACCGCGGAAGAACTGGTTCCAGCGGCAGAACGGCGGCGTCCGGACCCTCGTCGTGCTGGGTGCCGTCGCGTCGGTGGTCGGCGGGCACTTCCTGCTGTGGGGCGCGGTGTTCCCGGCCCTGGGCGGGGTGGTCGGCCGGGTGCCGGTCGTGTCGACGGTGGCGGGCTGGGCGTTCGGCGGTGGCGCGTTCGCGGCGTGGGGCGTGTTCGCCATCAACTACGACACCGCGCGACCGGTGACGGTGAAGCGGCTGCGGGTCGTCGTCTCGGTGTGGACGGCGGTCGCGGCGCTCTGCGTCCCGACCCGTTACGCCAACGGCATCAGCCTGCCGGTGGACTTCTGGGCGGGCGTCTACGCGGGCGCGTACGGCGTGATCGCCACGCCGCTCGCCCTCTGCGCGGTCGCGCTGGGCTGGTGGCTGCTGGTCACCAAGCTCTTGCGGCGCAAGGGCGAACCGAGCCACCAGGCCATCGGCTGGATGTGCGTCGGCTACTCGGCGCTGCTGCTGGTGTGGGGCTCAACGCTGCTGCGCATGTGACGCCTCGGCCGCCGCCACGACGGCCGCGGAGATCGCGGCCACGTCGTCGTCGGTGCTGATGAACGGCGGCATCGTGTAGATCAGGTCGCGGAACGGTCGCAGCCACACGCCGCGGTCGACGGCCGCGGCCGTGGCGGCGGCCATGTCGACCGGGTGGTCCAGCTGCACCACGCCGATCGCGCCGAGCACCCGCACGTCACCGGGCGCCTCTGCGAGCCCCGACCGCAAGCCGGTCTCGATCCGCCGCACGGACGCGCGCCAGTCCTGCGACAGCAGCAGGTCGGTGGACGCCAGCGCCACCGCGGACGCCAGCGGGTTGCCCATGAACGTCGGTCCGTGCGCCAGCACGGGCACCTCGCCGCGGGAGATGCCGTCGGCCACCCGCGGGGTGCACAGGGTCGCGGCCATCGACAGGTAGCCGCCGGTCAGCGCCTTGCCCACGCACATGATGTCGGGGCTGATCCCGGCGTGGTCGGCGGCGAACAGCTCGCCGGTGCGGCCGAAGCCGGTGGCGATCTCGTCGAAGATCAGCAGCACGTCGTTGGCCAGGGTCAGCTCCCGCAGCACGTGCAGGTAGCGCGGGTCGTGGAAGCGCATCCCGCCCGCGCCCTGCACCACCGGTTCCACGATGACCGCGGCCAGCTCGTCCGCGTGCCGCTCGACGAGGTCGGCCAGCTCCTGGACGTACGCGGTGTCCAGCTCGCGGGGCGGCGCGGACGCGAACACCTGCTCCGGCAGCACGCCGCGCCACAACGCGTGCATCCCGCCCTCCGGGTCGCACACCGACATCGGCTGGAACGTGTCGCCGTGGTAGCCGCCGCGCCAGGTCAGCAGCCGCCGCTTCCCCGGCTTGCCCTGGGAGCGCCAGTGCTGCACCGCCATCTTGACCGCGACCTCGACCGACACCGACCCCGAGTCGCACAGGAACACGTGCTGCAACGGCTCGGGCGTGATCTCCACCAGCCGGGCCGCCAGCGCCACCGCGGGCTCGTGCGTGAGGCCGCCGAACATGACGTGGCTCATCCGGCCGAGCTGGTCGCGCACCGCCGCGTCGAGCACCGGGTGCCGGTAGCCGTGGATCGCGGCCCACCACGACGACATGCCGTCGACCAGCTCGCGCCCGTCGTCCAGCCGGAGCCGGACACCCTCGGCCGAGGAGACGACCAGCGGCTCGTGGGTGCCCGGCATCGGGCCGTACGGGTGCCAGACGTGCGCCTGGTCCAGCTTCAGCAGCTCATCGCGCTCCACGGGGAGTCAGGCTAACGGGCAGCGTCTGGAGGCCGCGGATGAGCGTGACCGGCCGCCACGGCAGCGTGTCCGGGTCGGCGGTCAGGGTCACGTCGAACCGGTCGAACAGCGTCCCGATCGCGATCTCGCCCTCCATCCGGGCCAGCGGCGCACCCAGGCAGTAGTGGATGCCGTGGCCGAACGCGAGGTGCCCGGCGGCCTGCCGGGTGATGTCGAGCCGGTCCGGGTCGGGGAAGCGGGACCCGTCGCGGTTGCCGCCGCTGAGCGACACCACCACGACGCTGTCCTTGGGGATCGTCACCCCGCCCAGCTCCACGTCCTCGTTGGTGTAGCGGAACGTGGCCTGGTTGACCGGGCTCTCGAAGCGCAGGACCTCCTCGACCGCGCCGGGCAGCAACGCCCGGTCGGCGCGCAGCTTCTCCAGCTGCTCGGTGTCGCGCGACAGGTGGAACACGCCGTTGGCGATCAGGTTGACCGTCGTCTCGTGCCCGGCGACCAGCAGCAGGAACGCCATCGCGATGAGCTCCAGCTGGTCGAGCCGGTCGCCGTCCTCGTCGGCGTGCACCAGCGCCGAGAAGAAGTCGTCACCCGGCGAGGTCCGCTTGTGCTCGACCAGCTCCGCCAGGTAGCCCGCCATCGCCGCGCCCGCCGCCTGGAGCGCCTGCGGGTCGCCGGTGCCGCCGCCGACGAGCGCGTTCGACCACACCCGGAACTCGTCGCGCCGGTCCAGCGGCACGTCGAGCATCTCGCAGATCACCGTGATGGGCAGCGGGAACGCCAGCGCGTCGACCAGGTCGACGTCACCCTTCTCCCCCGCCTCGTCCAGCAGCCGGTCGGTGATCTCCTGGATGCGGGGACGCAGCTGCTCGACCCGGCGCGCGGTGAACGCCTTGGTGACGAGCTTGCGCAGCCGGGTGTGGTGCGGCGGGTCCATGTTCAGCATGTGCTGCACCAGGGACTCGTCGAACTTGGTCGGCTCGTGGCCCCCGATCTGGTTGTGCGCCATCACTTCTGGGAACCGGTCGAAGTGCTTGCTGAACCGGGCGTCGGCGAGCGCGGTCCGGGCCTCCTCGTACCGGGTGACGAGCCACGCCCTGGTACCGCGCGGCAGCACGATCTCGCTCGCCGCCGCCTCCTCGCGCAGTCGGGCGTGGTAGGCGTGCGGGTTCGCGAAGTAGTCCTCGCCCAGCACGTCGAGACCGGCGATCTTCTCCCCCAAGGGAATCCCTCCTCGTTTGAGTTAACCCTGTTCACTCAAACGATCCGAGACTCCCTCGTGTCCCCGATTGCCGGCTTTGTCACCCGATCAGCCCAAGCACCCCGGTCCGAGCAGCGCCTTCAAATCCCCCATAAGGGACGGGGTGGGAGTAACCCGAAGGGCGTCATCGAGCTTGAGCACCGTGTTGCGGCTGCTGTTGATCACCAGGTTCAGGTGCACCTCGGTGGTGCCGGGGTGCGCGGAGAGGACTTCCTTCAGCGACGTCACGAGCTTCGGGTCGCAGCGCGACGCCGCCACCTTCAGCTTCAACGCCTGCGCGCCCAGCTCCGACAGGTCCGGCACGACCAGGTCGTTGGCGATCAGCGAGATCCGGTCCTCCCGCTTGGCCACCCGCGCCTTGACCAGCACGATCGCGTCCTCGGCCACCGACATGCCGTGGACGACGTAGCTCTTGGGGAAGAACAGCACCTCGATGCCACCGGCCAAGTCCTCCAGCTGCGCGGAGGCCCACGGCTCGCCGTTCTTGTTCACCCGTCGGGTGACCGAGGCGAGGATGCCGCCCAGCGTGACCTGCGTGCCGTCGGGCACGTCGCCTTCCAGGATGCGCGGGATCGTGGTGTCCGAGTACGAGCTGAGCACCTGCTCCACGCCGTTGAGCGGGTGGCCGGACACGTACAGGCCCAGCATCTCCCGCTCCAGCGTGAGCTGGTGCTTGGACTCCCAGTGCTCGTCCGGGATCTTCACGTCGAACACCGAGGCGCCGTCGCCGTCACCGCTGCCGTCACCGAACAGGTCGAACTGGCCGCGCGCCTCTTCCTTCTTGGTCAGCATGATCGCGTCGACCGCCTCGACGTGGACCATGTGCAGGCCCTTGCGCGGGTGGCCGAGCGAGTCGAACGCGCCCGCCTTGATCAGCGACTCGACGACCTTCTTGTTGCACGCCTGCACGTCGACCTTGCGCAGGAAGTCGGAGAAGTCGGCGAACTTCCCCTTCTCCTTGCGGGTCTTGATGATCGCGTCGACGACGTTCGCGCCGACGTTGCGGATCGCGCCCAGGCCGAACCGGATGTCGTCACCGACCGCGACGAACTCGCGCTCGGACTCGTTGACGTCCGGCGGCAGCACGGTGATGCCCATCCGGCGGCACTCGGCCAGGTAGACGGCCGACTTGTCCTTGTTGTCCGAGTTCGTGGTCAACAGGGCGGCCATGTACTCGCCGGGGTAGTTGGCCTTGAGGTACGCGGTCCAGTACGCGATCAGGCCGTACGCGGCGGAGTGCGCCTTGTTGAACGCGTAGTCCGCGAACGGGACCAGGATGTCCCACAGCGTCTTGATCGCCTCGGGCGAGTAGCCGTTGGCGACCATGCCCGCCTCGAAGCCCTCGTACTCCTTGTCGAGGATCTCCTTCTTCTTCTTGCCCATCGCGCGGCGGAGCAGGTCCGCTTGGGCCAGCGAGTAGCCCGCCACCTTCCGCGCGATCGCCATGACCTGCTCCTGGTACACGATCAGGCCGTAGGTCGTGTCCAGGATCTCCGCGAGCGGTTCGCGCAGCTCCTCGTGGATCGGCACGATCTCCTGCTGCCGGTTCTTGCGCAGCGCGTAGTTCGTGTGCGAGTTCGCGCCCATCGGACCCGGCCGGTAGAGCGCGATGACGGCCGAGACGTCCTCGAAGTTGTCCGGGCGCATCAGGCGCAGCAGGTCGCGCAGCGCGCCGCCGTCGAGCTGGAACACGCCCAGGGTGTCGCCGCGGCCGAGCAGGTCGTAGGTCTTGCGGTCGTCCAGGGGCACGGTCGAGATGTCGACGTCGCCCTTGCCGTTCAGCGCGATGTTCTTCAGCGCGTCGTCGATCGTGGTCAGGTTGCTCAGGCCCAGGAAGTCCATCTTCAGCAGGCCGAGCGTCTCGCACGTCGGGTAGTCGAACTGGGTGATGATCGACCCGTCCTGCGGGCGCATCCAGACCGGGATGTGGTCCGTGAGCGGCTCCGCGGACATGATCACCGCGCAGGCGTGCACGCCCGCGTTGCGGATCAGGCCCTCCAGGCCACGGCCGGTGTCGATGATCTCCTTGACCTGCGGGTCCGTCTCGTACAGCGCGCGCACCTCGGCGGCCTCGGAGTACCGCTTGTGCGCCGGGTCGAACACGCCCGCCAGGGGGATGTCCTTGCCCATCACCGCGGGCGGCATGGCCTTGGAGATGCGGTCGGCCACCGCGTAGCCCGGCTGGCCGTACAGCACGCGGGCGGAGTCCTTGATCGCCGCCTTCGCCTTGATCGTGCCGAAGGTGATCACCTGGGCGACCTTGTCGACGCCCCACTTCTCGGTGACGTACCGGATCACGTCACCGCGCCGGCGCTCGTCGAAGTCGATGTCGATGTCGGGCGGGCTGACGCGGTCGGGGTTCAGGAAGCGCTCGAAGATCAGGCCGTGGGCCAGCGGGTCGAGGTCGGTGATGCCCATCGCGTAGGCGATCAGCGCGCCCGCGGCGGAACCCCGGCCGGGGCCGACGCGGATGCCGTTCGCCTTGGCCCAGTTGATGAAGTCGGCCACCACCAGGAAGTAGGACGGGAAGCCCATCTGGAGGATGACGTCGATCTCGAACTCGACCTGCCGCTGGTGGACCTCGTCCACGCCCTCGGGGAACCGGCGGCGCATGCCCGCCCACACCTCGTCGCGGAAGAAGTCGGCCTCGCTCTTGCCCTCCGGCGTCGGGTAGCGCGGCATCAGGTTCTGGAAGGCGAACATGCCGGTGGTGTCGACCTTCTCGGCCACCAGCAGGGTGTTGCGGCACCCCTCCTGCCAGGCGTCGGAGGAGTCGATCGCGCGCATCTCCTCGGGCGACTTCAGGTAGTAGCCGGTGCCGTCGAACTTGAACCGGCTGGGGTCCTGGAGCGTCTTGCCGGTCTGCACGCAGAGCAGCGCCTCGTGCGCCTCTCGGTCCTCGGCGTAGGTGTAGTGCGAGTCGTTGGTCACCACGAACGGGATGGCGAGCTTCTTGGCGATGTCCAGCAGGCCGCCGCGCACCCGGGACTCGATCTCGATGCCGTGGTCCATCAGCTCGACGAAGAAGTTCTCCGCGCCGTAGATGTCGCGCCACTTCGCGGCGGCCTCCAGGGCCTCCTTCTCGTGGCCGAGGCGCAGCCTCGTCTGCACCTCGCCGGACGGGCAGCCGGTGGTCGCCATCAGCCCCGCCGCGTGGTCCGCGATCAGCTCGGCGTCCATCCGGGGCCACTTGCCCAGCTGGCCCTCCAGGGAGGCCTTGCTGGAGAGCTTCATCAGGTTGTGCAGGCCCTCGTTCGTGCGGGCCCAGATCGTCTGGTGGGTGTACGCGCCGCTGGCGGAGACGTCGTCGGACTTCTGCCCGGGGTCGCCCCACAGCACGCGCTTCTTGTTGAAGCGCGACTCGGGGGCCATGTAGGCCTCGATGCCGATCACCGGCTTGATGCCCGCGGCGGTCGCCTGCTTGTAGAAGTCGTAGGCGCCGTACATGTTGCCGTGGTCGGTGATCGCGGCGGCGGGCATGCCCATCCGCTCGCACTCGGCGAACATGTCCTTCAGCTTCGCCGCGCCGTCGAGCATCGAGTACTCGGTGTGCACGTGGAGGTGCACAAACGAGTCGGACACCCAAACCCCCCTGAAGATCGCAGCGGGCCCGGGACGGTGCTCGGGCAAGACGACGGCGAGCCTAACCGAGGATTCCCCGTGACCGTGCCGGGGTGGGCCGCGTGTCGTTCGGGTCGATGGCGCGGGGATCTTCACAGGCGGGTAGCGTTCGAGGTGTGGTAGCGCCGGACCCCGTCGACGCCCGTCTCCTGGCCATGATCGCCGAGATGGGCCGTGCCGCCGTGCACGAGGTGGCCGCACGGTTGGGCATGGACCCGCGGGAGGCCGCCACCCGGCTGATCACGTTGTCCGGGAGCGGGTTGCCGCTGCTCGTCGGCGTCGAGTGCGACCCGAACGGCATCCGCAAGGCGCTGGCCAACAGCGTGGCGTGGGGCAACTACTCCGGGCCCGGGGGGCAGGCCGTCCGCGGCACGCCCAGCGGACCGTACCCGCCCGGCCCCGGCACGGTGCACGGCACGCCGTCCGGCTCCTACCCCGGCTACCCCGGTCCGCAGGGACCGCCCAGCACGCCGTTCCCGGCGCAGCCGCAGACCGGGCCGCAGCCGACGCCGTCCGGGCCCGTGCGCGTGCCGGAGCCGATGAGCACCTGGGGCGTGCCCGGCACGTCCGGGTGGGCGCGCGGCGACCAGGCCCCCGCGCCCCGCGCGCGCACCGGCAAGATCGGCAGCACGCTGGAGACCGAGGGCCTGGAGGGCGCCCGGTTCACGATCCAGCTGGTCGAGGTCGTCGACCCGGCGGACTTCCTGTTCACCGCGGCCGGCTACAAGCTGGCCGCCGGCGAGCGCGCCGTGGTCGTGCACACGGAGCTGGCGAACATCGGCCAGGTGCCGTTCAACGCCCTGCCCGACATGTACCTGGTGCTGATGACCAACAAGGGTGAGACGGTCGGCAAGGCGCCGGTGTCGCTGTCCTCCCGGCCGCCGCACAAGATCGGCGTGCAGCCGGGCGAGACGGCCGGCGGTCACACGGTCTACGTGCTGCCGGAGGACACGGTGATCTTCTCGGTCCGCTGGAGCTCCCGCCCCGAGACCGACCTGAACACCCTCGTCTGGACCATCGAAGACTGACCCGAGAGTCCTACGTCCAGCGCGCGAGAGTCCTACGTCCACGCACCCTGAATTCAACACTCAGGACGATCGGCCGTGCGCTGAGCGTTGAACTCAGGTGCTCTGGACGTAGGACTCTCGCGCCACGAACGTAGGACTCTCGCGGTGGAGGTGGGTGGGCCGGTCAGGCGGGGGTCGGGGCCGGGTCGGAGTCGCGGGTGATGCCCACGTCGCCCCTGGTCAGGGTGGCGAACACGAGGACCGCCAGGAGGGTCGCGCACGCCATCACGGTCACCATCGGCAGCACGCTCGCGGAGCCGCCCGCGCCCACCAGCGGGGCCATCAGGCCACCCACCAGGAACGTCGTCACGCCCAGCACGGCCGACGCGCTGCCCGCCGCCTCCGGGTGCCGCGCCATCGCCAGCGAACCCGCGTTCGGCATGAGCAGGCCGACGCTCATCGTCAGCACGAACAGCGGCGGCAGGAACGTGGCCAGCCCGCCACCCACCAGCCCGCCGACCAGCAGGCCCACCCCGCCGACGGCGGCGCCCGCCAAGCCGATCTTGAGCAGCGGACGGGGCATGATCCGGCCGGTCAGCCTGGTGTTGAGCAGGCCGGCCAGCACGATCGCCACCGAGTTCGCGCCGAACACCAGGCTGAACTGCTGCGGCGTCAGCCCGTACACGCCCTGGAGCACGAACGACGCGCCGGCCACGTAGCCGAACAGCGCGCCGAGGGCCAGGGCCGACGCCACGGCGTAGCCGACGAACTTGCGGTCGGCCAGCAGCCCGCGGAACACCTTGATCGTGAGCATCAGGTTCGCCGGACGCCGCTTGTTCTTCGGCAACGTCTCCGGCAGGCCGACCGCCAGGGCGATCAGCAGCGCCACCCCGACCACGGCGAGCGTGACGAACGTGCCGCGCCAGCTGGTGAACCGCAGCAGCTGGCCGCCCAGCACCGGCGCGATCACCGGCCCGAGGCTGTTGACCAGCATCATCAACGACATGAACCGGGCCATGGCCAGGCCCTCGAACCGGTCGCGCGCCACCGCCATCGCCACCACGAACCCGGCCGCCACGCCGAGCCCCTGCAACAGCCGCAGCCCGGACAGCGCCAACGCGCTGGGCGCCATCGCGCAGAACAGCGAGACCACGACGTAGCTGCCGATGCCGACCAGCAGCGGACGCCGCCTGCCCCACGAGTCGGACAGCGGACCGACCAGCAGCTGCCCGACCGACAGGCCGATGATGAACGTGGTCAGCGACAGCTGGATCTGGGACTCGGTCGAGCCGAAGTCCCGCGCGATGCCGGGGAACGCCGGCAGGTACGTGTCGATCGACAGCGGTCCGAGCAGGCACAGGGTGCCCAGGAGCGCCACGAGTCGGGACCTGTTGTCCATCCACTCTCCCCGGATCGTCTGGCAAAAGCTTCGCAAGCCAAACGATCCGGGGAAAGCGATATGGCACACATCACGCGTCAGGCGCAAGACTTTCGGCGGAACGGGTCAGTAACCCTCTGCCCGCAGCAGTTCCAGCGCGTCCGCCAGGTCGTCGGGGTACTCGCTGGTGAACGACACCCACTGCCCGTCGGCCGGGTGGTGGAAGCCGAGCGTCCGGGCGTGCAGCCACTGCCGGGTGACGCCGAGCCGCTTGGCGAGCACCGGGTCGGCCCCGTAGGTCAGGTCGCCCACGCACGGGTGCCGCAGCGCGGAGAAGTGCACGCGGATCTGGTGCGTGCGGCCGGTCTCCAGGTGCACGTCCAGCAGCGACGCGGCCCGGAACGCCTCCACCACCTCGTAGTGGGTGATGCTCGGCTTGCCGTTGGCCATCACGGCGAACTTGTAGTCGTGCTTGGGGTGCCGGTCGATCGGGGCGTCGATGGTGCCCTTGATCGGGTCCGGGTGGCCCTGCACGAGCGCGTGGTAGAGCTTGTCGACCGTCCGCTCCTTGAAGGCGTGCTTCAGGGCCGAGTAGGCGCTCTCGCTCTTGGCGACCACCATGACGCCGGTCGTGCCGACGTCCAGCCGGTGCACGACGCCCTGGCGCTCGGCGGCGCCCGAGGTGGCGATGCGGATGCCGGCGGCGGCCAGGCCGCCGACCACGGTGGGACCGGTCCAGCCGGGGCTGGGGTGCACGGCCACGCCGACCGGCTTGTCGACCACGATCACGTCGTCGTCCTCGTGGATGATCTTCAGACCCTCCACCGGCACGGCCTGCACCTGGATCGGCCGCTCGGGCTCGGGGAGGGTGACCTCCAGCACCGAGCCCGCCACCAGGCGGTCGGACTTGCCCGCGGGCTGCCCGTCGAGCACGACGTCACCCGATTCGGTCAACGCGGCGATCACCGTGCGGGACAGGCCGAGGAGCTTGGCCAGACCGGCGTCCACCCGCATCCCGTCCAAGCCGTCCGGCACGGGCAGGGTCCGGTAGCCGCTCATGCGCCCGCCTTCTTCCCGCTGGGGTTCTTCTCCACGCGGGTGCCGTCGTAGTCGCGCTGGAGCAGCGCCATCAGCACGATCACGCCGCCGCCCACGCAGATCGCGGAGTCCGCGAGGTTGAACACCGGGAAGACGTTGCCCCACGGGTCGAGGACCGAGATGAAGTCGACCACGCCGCCGCGCAGCGGGCCGGGGGCGCGGAAGATCCGGTCGACCAGGTTGCCCATCGCGCCGCCCAGCACCAGGCCGAGGCCGACGGCCCAGCCGACCGACCGCAGCCGGCGCGCGATCCACAGGATGAACACGACCACGCCGGCCGCGATCAGGGCGAGGATCACCGTCCAGCCCTCGGCCAGGCCGAACGCGGCACCGGTGTTGCGGATCAGCGGCAGGTAGAGCAGGCCGCCGAGCAGCTCGACCGGGTCACGGCCCTCCAGGTTCTCCACCGCGATCATCTTGGACACGAGGTCGAGCGCCAACACGAGCGGCGCGATGACGGCCAGCAGCAGGACCCGTCGCTTGGGCAGCGGTGCGTCGGGTCGGTCCGGCTGGTCGTCGTCCGGCTCGGTGTTGGGATCGGTGCTCACCGGGCCATTGTCCAGCATCGGCGTCAGCGCAGGAACGGCGGGAGCGCGCGCTGGTCGTCCACCGGGGCCCAACGGCCGTCCCGGAGCTCGTACTCCCACCGCGAGCCCTCGGTGACGAGCGTGCGCAGCGCGGCCACGAACCGGTCCACGTGCTCCTCGGTCGTGCCCAGGCCGATCGAGGCGCGCAACGCCCGTTCGCCGTGGGTGAGCCGGTGCACGGCGACGTGGGCGCAGAACGCGCCGTCGCGCACGCCGATGCCGTGCTCGGCGGACAGGGCGGCGGCCAGGTAGCCGGCGTCCTGACCGCCGACGGTGAAGCTCACCACGCCCACCCGGTCGTGGTCCGGGCCGAACAGCGCCAGCTCGTGCGCGCCGGGCACGGTCCTCAGGCCCGCCCGGAGCCTGGCCAGCAGCGTCCGCTCGTGCGCGGTGGTCTGCTCCCAGTGCCTGCCCAGCACGTCGCACGCCACGGCCAGCGCGTGCACGCCCACCACGTTCGGCGTGCCGGCCTCGTGCCGCTCGGGCACCGCGGACCAGGCCACGCCCAGCCGGTCGCCGTGGTCGGTGACGCGGGCCGTCGCACCGCCGCCCACCAGGTACGGCTCGGCGGCCTGCAACCAGTCGGACCGGCCGACCAGGACGCCCGCGCCGAACGGGGCGTAGACCTTGTGCCCGGACAGCACGGTGTAGTCGACGTCGAGCGCGCGCACGTCCACCGGCCGGTGCGGCGCGAGCTGGGCGGCGTCCAGGACGATCCGGGCGCCGTGCCTGCGCGCGACCCGGGCCAGCTCGGCCACCGGCCACACCTCGCCGGTCACGTTCGACGCGCCGGTCACCACGACCAGGCGCGGGCCGACGGGCGCCTCGCGCAGCGCCCGGTCCAGCTCCAGCACCGCGCCGGCGGGCGAGGGAGGCGTGCGCAGCCGCCGCACGTTCGGGCCGCGCCACGGCAGCAGCGCGGCGTGGTGGTCGGTGTCGAACAGGATCACGGCGGTGCGCTTCGGCAGGCTCCTGGCCAGCAGGTTCAGCGCGTCGGTGGTGTTGCGGGTGAAGACGACGGCGTCGGTGGCGCGGGCGTTGAGGAAGCGGCGGACCGACGCGCGGGCCTGCTCGTAGACCTTGGTGCTGACCTGCGAGGCGAAGCCCGCGCCCCGGTGCACGCTGGCGTACCAGGGCAGCACCTCGTCCACCGCGTCGCGGACCTGCTCCAGGCAGGGCGCGCTGGCCGCGTGGTCGAGGTTGGCGTACTCGACGCGCTCACCGGTCACCACGGGCACGCGCAGCGCGGCGCCGACGACCGTGGGAAGCGCGGCGGCGGGAGGTGCGGCGGCGAGTGCGGTGGGGAGCTGCTGCTGGGGGACTGCGATCGTCATGACGCCCTCCGGGGGTCCGGGACACCCCACCCGAGAGGGAGCCCGCGCTTGCCGGACGCCCTGCGCGCCGGCCAGGTCCTCACCAGGGGCACCCCACCGCGGTAGGAGGGTTGCCGGCCAGCGAGCCTGGGCTTCGCGCTGGCACTCATGACCTTCGTCCCGAAGCTAACCCGGACCGCACGCCCGCGTCGAGCGGTGTTCACATCCTGGGAGCGTCACGGCAGGCCGGCGTCGCCCATCCAGCGCGCGAACCGGCCGGCCCGGTCGACGGCCCGGATGCGCTGCTCGGTCGCCGTCCGCATGGCCTCCGTGCACACCACGAGGAGCTGGTCGTGCACCTGGAGGCGGGTCGTGGGCTGGGGGGTGAAGCCGTTGTCGTCCCGGACCACGAGGCTGACCGACGAGCCCGGCGGCAGCCGCAGCTCGGACAGGTACACGCCGTGCAGCTTGGAGCCGGGCTGGATGCGGACCTGGAGCAGCTCCGCGCCCAGCTCGTCGAGGGCCGACGAGTCGACCTGCACCTCGTGGGCCTCCCCGGACTTGACCAGCTTCAGCCACTTGGCCAGCCACGGCAGCGTCGTCCCCTGCACCACGGTCAGCACCACGACCAGCACGAACACCGCGTCGACCAGGTTCTGCGCGCCCGGCACCTGCCCGATCAGGGGGATCAGCGCGAACACGATCGGCACGGCGCCGCGCAGCCCGGACCACGAGATGAACACCTGCTCCCGCCACGGCACGCGGAACGGCAGCGCGGCGAACAGCACCGACAGCGGTCGGGCCAGCAGCACCAGCACCGCGCCCGCGACCAGGCCGGGCACCAGCGCGTCGAGCAGCCGACCGGGCGAGGCGTACAGGCCGAGCAGCACGAACAGCCCGATCTGGGCGATCCAGCCCAGCCCCTCGGCGAACGACAGGGTGTCCGACCGGTGCGGCAGCCGGGCGTTGCCGAGCACGAGGGCGGCGATGTAGACGGCGAGGAAGCCGGACGCGTGCGCCAGGTCCCCGACGGTGTAGGCGAGCAGGCACACGGCGACCGTGGCCAGCGGGTACAGGCCGGTGGCGGGCAGCGCGGCCCGGCGCAGGCCGACGCCGCCGAGCCAGCCGAGCACGACGCCGACCACGGCGCCCGCGACCAGCTCGTAGCCCATCAGCAGCGGCGCGGTCCAGGTGATCGGGTCGGGCGCGGCGAGCAGCACGACGGCGATGTACACCGGCGCGTCGTTGATGCCGGACTCCAGCTCCAGCGCGCCGACGAGCCGCTGCCGCACACCCACCCCGCGCAGCACGCTGAACACGGCGGCGGCGTCGGTGGACGACAGCACCGCGCCCCACAGCAGGGCCGTGCGCCAGTCCATGTCGAGCAGGAAGTGCAGCGCGAAGCCGGTGACCGCGATGCTCACGCCCACGGCGACGGTCGACAGCGCGATGCCCAGTCCGAGCGCCGGTCTGACCGCGCTCCACCGGGTTGTGAGACCACCCTCGGTGAGGATCAGCACGAGCGCGGCCGTGCCCAGGGAGCGGGTCAGGCCCGCGTCCTCGAACTGGATGCCGAGCACCGCCTCGCCCAGCAGCACCCCGATGGCGAGGTAGAGCAGCAGCGACGGCAGACCGAGCCGGATCGACACCCTGACCGCGAAGACCGAGAGCAGCAGAACCGCGGCGGCGATGCCGAGGACGCCCGTCACACCGCCCACTCGACCTCCACGCTCGACAACCCGTCATCACCCGACAGGGTCATTCTCCCCGGCGACACCGAGATGGACGAATCCGGCAGCGCACGGAGCGTCACCAGCCGAACGCCGGTAGCGCGAATCGCGCACGGCCGGGCATGTTGACCACGGGTCCGCCGCCCCGGTCACCTCCACACCCTGCGGGAGTAAACCGTGAAGTTGCGAACGATCTCCACCGCGCTGGCCACCGCCGGCGCGCTCCTCGGCTCCGGCGTCGGCGCGGCCACCGCCGCGCCGCCCGCCGTCCTGGCCGCGCCGAACATCTCCGTCTCCGCCGTCCAGGCCGACCTGGCCCAGCTCCAGAGCATCGCCAACGCCAACGGCGGCAACCGGGCGCACGGCCGGCCCGGCTACCTCGCCTCGGTCAACTGGGTGAAGTCCAAGTTGGACGCCGCCGGGTTCACCACCCGCGTGCAGTCGTTCACCAGCAGCGGCGCCACCGGTTACAACCTGATCGCGGACTGGCCCGGCGGCGACGTGAACAACGTGGTCATGCTCGGCGGGCACCTGGACAGCGTCTCGGCCGGTCCCGGCATCAACGACAACGGCACCGGCTCGGCCGGGCTGCTGGAGGTCGCGCTGGCCGTGCGGTCCACCGGCTTCCAACCCACCAAGCACCTGCGCTTCGCCTGGTGGGGAGCCGAGGAGCTCGGTCTGGTCGGCTCGACCTACTACGTGAACTCACTGTCCACAACGGACCGGTCGCGGATCGACGCGTACCTCAACTTCGACATGATCGGCTCGCCGAACCCCGGCTACTTCGTCTACAGCGCGTCCGGGCAGCCGTCCGGGTCGGTGCAGCTCCAGCAGCTCCTGCAGGACTACTTCGGCTCGATCGGCGTGGCCACCGAGCTGACCAGCGTGGGCGGGCGGTCCGACCACGCGGCGTTCGCGCGGGCGGGCATCCCGGTCGGCGGCACGTTCACCGGCGCGGAGGGCATCAAGACCTCCGCGCAGGCGCAGAAGTGGGGCGGCTCGGCGGGCGTCGCGTTCGACCGCTGCTACCACCGCTCGTGCGACACCTCGTCGAACGTCAACGCGACCGCGCTGGACCGCAACGCCGACGCCATCGCGAACGCCGTGTGGGCGCTGGCGGCCTGACCCGCCGGCTCCCCTAGCCGTCGAGCAGCCGCGCCAGCACGTCCGCGGCACCGGCCGGGGCGGGGTCGACCTGCACGACCTTGTCCCGGCCGCGCTCGCCGGTCACCACCTCGACGTCCTGCTTGCGCACGCCGAACGCACCGGCCAGCGCCTTGCGCACGGCCTCGTTCGCCTTGCCCTCCACGGCAGGCGCGGCGACCGCGACGACCAGCGCGCCGTCACCCCACCGGCCGCCGACGGCCTCGCGCTTCGCGCCCGGCTTCACCCGGACGACGAACCGGAACGGCTCAGGCACGGCACATCACGACGGTCAGCGTCTCGTCCAGCAACGCGCGCCGCGCCTTGACCACGTGCGGCGTGGACGACAGCAGTTGCGCCTGCCCCAGGTAGACCGAGTACGCGAGCACCGCCCGCTGCTGCGCCACCTCGGCGTCGAACCCCAGCTCGCGGAACAGCTCCTCCAGGTAGCCGAGGCGGCGGTCGGTGACGCGGCCGAGCACCGGCGCCACCGCCGGGTCGTCCTTGGCCGCCAGCATGGCCAGCTCCACCGCGCTGTCGCGGACGTCGTCCAGCACCGTGGCGAACAGCAGCCGCAGCTTCCCCTCCGGGTCCCCGGCCGACTCCACGGCCTCGATCACCGCCTCGGTGTGCTCGCGCTCCCAGCGTTCGAGGGTGGCCTTGAGCAGCGCCTCCCGGTTGGGGAAGTGCCAGTAGGCGCTGCCCTTGGTCGCGCCGAGCCTGGCCGCCAGCGGTTCGACCGCGACCGCCGACACCCCGCCCTCGGCCAACGCCCGCAGCGCCACCGCGGTCCAGTCGTCCCGTGTCCGCCGTGCCATGACTCCGTACGCTACCGTACGGTAACCACCATACGGTTGCGTACGGAAGAGGGCGCGATGATCGTGAACGTGCACACGCGGCGGATCCCCGGCAGCGCGGACCTGGTCGACCGGATGGTCGAGCTGTGGCCCGACCGGTGGCCGCCGCTGGTCCTGGACCGGCCGCTGGGCGTGGGCGCGGACGGCGGGCACGGCCCCATCCGCTACCGCTGCACCGAGCACGTGCCCGGCCGGCGGATCGCGTTCGCCTTCTCCCCCGGGTTCCCCGTGGTCGGCACCCACGTGCTGGAAGCGGTGCCGGGCGGGTTGCGGCACACTCTGACCGGTCGGCCCCGCGGCCTGGCGCGGCTGTGGTGGCCCCTGGCCGTGCGGTGGCTGCACGACGCGCTCATCGAGGACCTGTTCGACAACGCGGCCCGCGCGGCCGGTCACCCGCCCGTCCACCCGGCCCGCTGGTCGCCGTGGGTCCGGCTGCTGCGCGCGGCGGCCAGGAGGGGCGCCCGGCGGCCCGCCTGACCGGATTTCCTCCACAACCCCCGGTCTCGTCCGTCTACCCGGTACCGGACCGGAGGGAGGAGGGTTCGTGACGCCGGAGGAACCCGACGACCACGCGGCCACCTTCAGCGACTTCTACCACCGCGAGCGCACCCGGCTGTTCCGCTTCGCGGCGGTGATGTCGCCGCACCTGGACCACGAGTCCGCGGTGCAGGAGGCGTTCGTCGGCGCGTGGCGCAACTGGCCGGTGATCGCCCCCGGGTCCAGGCGTGCTTGGCTGGTGAGGACGATCCGCAACCTGCTGGTGGACCAGGCCCGCCGGCGGGAGCGGCCGGGTGACCTCACCGACGAGGTCGTGGCCCGGCAGCGCGGCACGTACCGGATCCTGGTGCCCAAGCAGCGGGACGCCGAGACGTGGCACGAGCTGGTCAGCACGCTGGCCGCCGTCGCGAACCTGCCGGACCACCTGCGCACCGCGCTGGTGCTGCGGTTCTGGGACTTCGACGACGACGAGATCGCGGACGTGCTGGGCTGCCGGAGGGCGTCCGTGCGGCGGTACGTCTCGCACGCGCGGGCCAAGGTCAGCGAGCAGGTCGGCAACGAGGAGCGACGGGTGCGCGGCTCACCACGCGGGAAGGGGACGTCATGACCGACGAGCTGGACCCCAGGCTGGACCACCTGCGCGCCGAACTGACCGAGGCCATCCCCGAGGACCCCGGCACGGACGACCTCGGCGTGGCGGCGATCATGGCGCAGGCCTCGGTCTACGAGCGGCAGGCGGCGCTGGTCGTGGCCGCGCGCGCCGGGTCGCGGTCCGCGCTGGACTCGCTGGTCGCGGAGCTGACCCCGCTGGTGTGGCACGTGGCCAGGGGCAACGGTCTGGACGAGCCCACCGCCGAGGACGTCGTGCAGACCGTGTGGCTCAGCCTGCTGCGCCACCTCGACCGCCTGGTCGAACCCCGCGCCGTGGCGGGCTGGCTGATCGTCGCCACCCGCCGCGAGGCCCAGCGCGCCTGGCGCGACCGCAACGGCCGCCCCGCCCTGTCCACCGACTCCGCCGTCGACATGCCCGACGACCGCTGGCTGCCGGAACCGGAAGCGCTGCGCGACGACCGCGACCGCCGCCTCTGGCGCTGCTTCAACGCCCTGCCCCGCCGCTGCCAGGAGCTCCTCCGCCTGACCGTGCTGGCGGGCCGGGCCGAGTACCGGGCCGTCTCCGAAGCCCTCGCCATGCCCAAGGGCTCCATCGGCCCGACCCGCGGCCGGTGCCTGAACCAGCTCAAGGCCCGCCTCGAAGAGGACGACGTCCGCTGAGGCATCACGCTGCGGAACCGGCACTAGGCCGTTCCGGTAAGTGAATTGTCGGCTGAATCAACCGAATGACCGACGATAGTTGGCGAGAACGATCCCTACGTTGAGACACGAGCCTCGCGGCTTCCCCTGCAAGTCCCCTGTGTGCGAGGAGTCATCGTGTTGAGGAAAGCACTTCTGTCGTTCGCGTTGGCCGCGGCCGCGGCCATCGTCCCGCTCAGCGGTCAGGCGTCGGCCGACCAGGCAGCGGTCCAGCAGTCGCCGCCCACCGCGGCGGCGGTCACCGTCTACTACGACACCACCAGCGCGCCCACCTACCGCAGCGCCATCCGCCAGGGCGCCAGCAACTGGAACTCGCGCGTCACGAACGTCAAGCTGGTCGAGAACGCCGCCGCCGCCACCCTGCGGTACCGCGAGGGCAACGACTCCCGCGGCTCCTGGGCCAGCACGAACGGCCACGGCAGCGGCACCATCTTCATCGACCACACCCAGGCGCGGCAGTACTACGTCGTCCGCATCACCGCGCACGAGACCGGCCACGCCCTCGGCCTGCCCGACCACTACTCCGGCCCCTGCTCGGAGCTCATGTCCGGCGGCGGCCCCGGCACGTCCTGCACGAACGCCTACCCGAACTCCACCGAGGCGAGCCGGGTCAACAGCCTGTGGGCCAACGGCTTCATGGGCACCTACGAGTGGAAGACGATCTACGAGCAGCTCCCGGTGATGGCCGGCTGACCGTCGGACGGGGTGGTGGGCCGCGGCCCACCACC